>NZ_JBANAZ010000073.1:0-47345 GCF_059803455.1 Bradyrhizobium sp. UFLA05-108
GTGAGTATGCCTGTCCATAAGGACAGTTCTCAACACAACGGTCCACCTGACAAGGCGGCCCCCAGCGGAGGATTACGGATCATCTGGACAAGAATGGGCTGGGGTAAAGTGACGTCCTGGGAAGGAGACGTCAAAGAACGTGAAGTGTGAGACAATCGCCCAATGCGATCTTCGAAAGCCGCTTCGACAGAGGGTGTCGATCTGACGGACGGCTTACATCGGTGGTCCTTCGTGCGGTTGTTCTATTCCCTGTCGTCTTTCTTGGCGTCGATCACGACGTCCTCCGGCATTTCCGGAATAGCATCAGCAGTTGGGCGATTGCAGACCGGGCAGGGCTCACCGGGCGCGCCACATCCGCATGCGCGCGGCCCTCCTTCCCAAGGCCGCTCGGGATGAGCCTCGCAGACCCAACCTGAGTCATAGCAATGTGGGCATCGCATCCGCGGTCCATCCACCGAACAGCATTCCTGTCAGAGTCCGACTGTACCGTTGCGCATCGCCGTATTTTACCCAAGAACCCGCCGCGTCGCTGGATCCCACGGGGGGCCGTTGCGGGGATGGCGTGAAGCTGGATTTGGAGGAGTCTAGGTGTCACGCCAAGACCCGACACCTCATCGAAGCGTCATCTTTTGGTTTCGGCAAGCTCAAGTGTTAAGCAGAAGTATGACTGTGTGGCTGACGTAATTGTCGCTCACGTTGGCACACGCTTTCAAATCGGGAAGTGCGTGGTTGAGCGAGACACCTTAGAGCCAGCGAGTTCGCTTGGGGATCGGCCGTCGCGACCCGGCGGCGTCTTCTATCGACTAGCCTTAGTTGAAGTTCAGCCGTCAAATAGTTTGAGGGAGAGGCTTTCCAAGGAATGTCCGAGTTGGGTCAGAAAATGCCAGTGAGAGCAAATCGGGTCCGCTAAATCCTGAGACCTCGACAGCACGTGTAGACACTTCAGAATGGCCAATGAACGAGATCATTCGCCTACCTCGTCGGAAGTCGTCAGTGGAGTGGCATCTCAAAATTGAAACGGACTGACCGAAATGGAAATCTTGCCGTCCGCAGCTTGTTCTACCTTAAAGTCCACCTCTTTTTGCGCTGTTACATCCTCAACGGTCACATGCAACAACGCCGTACAAGTAACTGCTCGCTTGGCTTTTGAATTTGTGCGTATTGTTTCATCCAACCTGTATGCGGCGCCTTGTCTAGCCTTTTTCAAAGTGGCTAATTTTTCGGCTTCTGTGCTCGTATTACTTACCATCGCCGCGATCGCGCTCGAATTCTTGACCGCGTAGTTGACAAGCGCGTTGTCGCTGTTGTCTGAAACGATCTTAACCACCGTACTGCGCGTATCGAAAGAATCACACTCGGGCGTCGTCCCGCCGCAACCGCTCAGCAAAAGCAAAGCAGGGAGACACCAGAAAACCCACTGTCCTTTCCGAAAATGTTTCATCGGAATCGTCACGAGCACCGTCATCAGTGGCAGGCCCGTAGCTTCCACCAGATTTGCGGCAAGAGCAGTGTTGCCGACTGCCATAGTAGCTACGGTGACAAGCTACGTTTTGCCGCTCTGTAAGGTTCTAAACTCTAGTTGCTGATCTCCGAAGTTAAGGGAGGAGTCGAAAAGACTGGCAACTGAAGCGGTCTTCAAACGGGCGTGGCTTCTCGGGGCGGACTAGGGGGCGGGAGTCCGTACCGGGCAGCGCGCTCTGCAGCCAACTCGCGATAGGCTTTCGCTTGTTCGGCGAGCTGCGCCTTGAGATTTGGATCAGCTTCGTGGGCAGCCAAGCGCTCAAACTGCAATGCGTGTTCTATGTATTCAGTCAGGAGTTTCATAGCGGAGAAACTATATTCTTGGCTGGCCGCCATTTCTTATCTCAGCGTGCCCGTGCCAATGATTGGGGTCCTGCTTTCGGCCTTTCATGATGTTAACCCTTGGGGGTGAACTCCGGTTCTGGACCATCTTGCAGTTCCCGGTGTTTTATTCTCTCAGGGAACTGGGACCATGTTAGGAACTTTTAGAACATTAAAGGCGGTGCTGGGGGCCACTCGATCGCTCTAGTGGCGCTCGCCATTGTCTTGGTGTCGCCGGAAGCAATCTGGGCTGCACGAGCGATCAGCGTCTTCGGGCCAGGACTGATCTTGCACAGTCCTTGAGACCAAAGATCGATAGCCGTCCCCGCAAATCGAGCTGACCCCATCTACCGCTAGGTGATCCTATGTCGAGACGCTGGCCAACCCGATTTCAAGTTCGTAGCCGCTGCCGCCGCCGAGGTTAAGCAGCAGAGTGCTGCTATTGCATCGCTACGAAACTAAGTGGTCGCGCACGCTTTGATTTGCATGGGTGAATACGACTTCCATATGGAACTGATGAACGCCGTCGCCCGATACAGGTTGCTGGCAGAGGTGTTTTCGCAGGACCCTGACCTGCTATCGCAGATAAATCAGCTCGTGGCGGAACTCGAAGAGGACCTACGAAACCTCGAACTTTCCGCTGAGGCACCAAAGCACGACCACGAACACTAACAAGCCGCTCGTCGGCGGCGCCCAGCAAGCTATGGGTAGCAATCAGGCAACTGCTGTCAACCTGCTATCTGCATCCGGGTTTGCGCAAAGCAGACGTTTGCGAATGGCTTCTTCAACGAGCGCCAGTGCTTCCTTGGCCTCTCGCGCTTCAGCTTCGGCAACTTTGGCGCGAAGGTCTGCAGCCGTCAGCTTATCCTTTTGAGCTTCAATGCACGACTGGGCTTGTTCTAGCGCTCTGCACGCACCTTGCAACTTATGTTCGGCGGTGGTGATCAGTTCACGCTGCGCCCGCTCGGCGGCCTCAGCCCGAATTTCAGCGTGCCGCAGCCTTTCTAAGGCGCTCGCGCAAAGCGATTGGGCGCGGGCTTCGGTCTCACGGGCATGCTCCTCCATACTGCGGAAGACGTCGGCCGCTTGATACACCAAGTCGAGGGCTGTTGCTCCCTTGTCTGGTGCCGGCGGCGGGGGAAAGTTCAGGACGGTCTCGTCCCGTCCAACTGACGCACTGGAATTACGCTGCGCCATCAAATTCAAGCCCCGTTGCTAACACACACACCAGCAGCATCATGGAAAGCTACGGTTAACGGATGGTTAAAAAGCCGAATGCCCGGGGCATCGCAACGGCGCGGGGGGACGGTGGCCTTCGCTGCCGGACTTCCAGGAAGTGACCACGCATCGCTGGGTCAGACGCGGTCGCCCCTCGATGCGTACCGAAAGACGCCCGAGCAGGATCGGCAAGGCATTGAAGCTCCCGGTTTCGAGGTCGTACTGGGATACATAGCCGGTCGAACAATCCCACGCGGACTACACGAACTCAGTAGCGACCAAGCCATCAGCGGCGGTGAGAGGGGCGTCGGGGCGTCCAGGTACAGCAAAGGATTGAATTATTACCGCGCCGAATGAAGTCCCGCCGACATGAGAGCGCCGGCGGGTTTTTACTGCAGTGTTCGTGCTTAGACAGCCGTCATCGGCAAACGTTCACTGGCACAGCACGCCATCCCCGACCGGTCCAGACTCGGCGCCACTGCGTGCAGCTGCCGCCCCAGGCAGCATAACTCGAACCTGGGCCCCATCCCCAACCTTGGTTCCAGCCCTGTCCCCATCCTTGATTCCATCCCGAACCTTGATTCCAGCCCCAACCTTGGTTCCAACCCGGGCGGCCCCAGGTGGCAGCACTCGCGAGGCCGAGACCCACGCCAGCTGCTACAGCCGGTCCATGCCATCCCCGGCCGCCCCGGCGCCAAGCGACGCCGCCGCCGCGCCAACCGCCGGCTCTGTGGAAACCAGCTCTGTGAAAACCAGCACTGTGGAGCCCAGCTCTGTGAAAGCCGCCTCCGTGAAAGCCCGCACGCGCGGAGGATGCTGTGGGGGCAAGCGCAATCACGGCCGTTGCCGCCATCGCGATAACAATTTTCCTGGTCATGAGGGAACTCCTGACAGACTCTCGTCCCCCTGGACTCCCTAAACAGCACAACCGATTCTTGTTCCCAACCGGCAGCAAACTCGTCGCCGGCGAGTTCAGGCGATGATGAGAACCGAGCGCGTGGCTTCGGTCCAGTTGCGAACGTACTGGGACATCAGTCGCCGCCGCATGCCCGCACTGGCACACGCTGCATAGCTTTTCCGCGTGGCCAGCCGCGCTCGACGGCATATTTGATGCCGGCGCCGAACTCCGGGCCGCTGGCTTATGGATGCGGCCGTCCTGGTCCTGGACGGGCTCAATGCCGGCGGCGATCTCGACAAGCTTGCGAGCTGCGGCTTCCGGGTTGGCGAAGGGACGTTCGGCGACGAGTTTCATGCGGCAGTCGGGCGGTGGGCATTTCGGGCATGGGCTGACGCTCGACTACTCGGGGAATTTTCGAGTGAAAGTAGCTATTCCGAGATTTGCACTCCCAGAGCCAAGGGCAGTAACGCTCCTGTTAGCGATGGCTGCCCTTGGGCGGAGCTGGTGGCTTATACGTTTGCAGCGCTCCGCAGGGCAGGTATTCAGAAAGTAAAGCGCGCTGACCTGTTTGACGAATAACACTATCGAAGTTTGCGCACACCGCGACGGCGACACTGCGATGTACCCAAATGATAATCCGGGCGAACGGCTCAGGCTGAATGTCGAACGGAACTTCCATGATCATGATGCTTGAAGAAGAGATCGAGCTTCACAGGTTCGCCAGTATCTCGCCAGAACAGTCTTTTGCCCATGCTGCCCGCCACCGCGAGGCGATGGTGGCCGCCGATTAGAGTATAATCATCCGTTGCTATGGCGATGATCTCGCCGGTTTCATCAACGATGACTTTCATGCGCCGCCTCCAATGCAACGCGCCGGTCAGCGCAGCCGCGATGGTACGCAATCTGTCTAACCTTGTGTCGGTCCCCGCGTTCCAACGGTGAAGATCACAGCTTCCGTAAGCCCATCGCGCACCGCCTTTCTGTGCGAGATGTACCCACTCATCGAGCGGTGGCTCGTTCCACTCGTCCGCCTTGGCAAGACAGGCTGACGCGATCTCCCGGCGGACCTGATCCACGACGGCGTCGATACTGCGCCGGACCTGTATGTCGCGCGAGCATCGGGCCGCGATGCCGGATAGATGCGTCAGCGTTATGCCAGCGAGCTGGTCGATCAGGGCATCGACATCGTCCCGGCGCACCAGCTCGCGTCGCTTCTCCATCAACCGCAGTTGCAGCATTCGGTCTTAGCCCTGACGTGACCAGCGTCAACCTCGCTGCGTGGCGATTGCCGTCGGTCGCGCGGGAAGCTGTCACCTTGCCGCTGGATCACGCCTTCCGCTGCGAGCTTGCAGATGTAGGTGGGTGCAATCGAGGTGCAGCGCGAGTGTCGACGCGCTGACGGTCCCAGCCCCCCTTAGCGACAGGCGAGCCATCAAAGGTAACGGTTTCAGGCATCGTGTTTCCGTCCTGTTGCGTCGCGGGCAGGATAGCTCACTTCCGCCTTCTGGCCTCATCGCGTCATTTCGTGGCGATGAGGAAGTTGGTCGCTATCGGCGCATAGCCGACATTGAGTAGGACGCACCTCTTCCTGTAACTGCAACCACGACTTCTTTCGTACCAAATATGCTCAGTATGTGCAGTCGCGCGTACCCCGCTTTTCCTACACGCCCCAGAAGAACCGGACGACCGTGCGGAGCGCGTCGGAAGGTTCACGACGAAGTGCTACGGCCCGCTGAGTAGAGCGTGCCACGTCTCGTCTCCCTTCATGCACGCGAGCTACTGCACGCGCTGCTGCATTCAGCGAAGACGAACCCTCCCAAACGGTCACCCGGGCAGGCCTTCAATCGCAACGATTCGAAATTTGGCGCCGCTCTGTCGGACTTTTGCGGCCGATTGGTTTTCGGGTGACTCGTACCAGCTGCGAACTGCATCCAGGCTTGGGAATTGCAAAATAGCCATACAACATGGCGCGGAGCCTGCTCCCTCCAGAAGGAGATTGTTCTGGCTGCGCGCCAGGTAGCGCCCGCCGTATCTCGGCAAGATTTCCCGCGCGAGCTTTGCGTACTCGTTCTGGATCGATTCGCTTGCGGTGGTCTCAGTTCGCTCAATAATGACAAAGGCCGGATGCTGCTGCTCCGCAATCGACACGGTGCCAAGGCAAGTAAACCCGAGAACAAGCAGAAATCCGATCCACCGCATGGAACTTGCTCCGAACATTTCGAGCGACCCGTTGCTCATCTGTCGGTCTGAGTTGCAATGCGCCAGTAGCATCGCAACTGCGCTAACGAAGTCGTGACCAGGATATCAGGATGACGGCAAGTAATTGCACTGATCGGCAAGGGACTACCCATCGTTCTCGCACGGAGCGCCAATACAAGGCCGTTCCGAACCGACGTGGACCCAAAAAGGGACCCAAATCGATTTTCTCGCGCATTTTTCCGGCTCAGAATCGAGCGTCATAAATGCGCGAACTCATCTGCAATGTAAGGGAGATTCGATGGCGTTTAGATGGGGATGAGCTGCCACGAGGTCCGGAGTGCCTAGGAGTCCGGACCTCGTGACTTCATCCCCCGCCTCATGAGGCCCCCGCCCATGTGACGCGGCCAGGAAAGTGTGATGCGTGTTGGCCGTCGGTCGCGCGGAGATACGCGAAATTATCGGGCGCTGCTATCCGCGTCATTACGGACGTGAACTGCCGTCTCAGTGCCACGCACGCGTGTGCCGAGGCCGGCGCGATGACCACATCTCCCTGAACGTCGGGAACCTGCCTTTCACCGGCGTGTCACTGAACCGCGTTAGCGCTGCCGATGTCATCACGCGATGGCCAAGGGAGTTCAAGACATGTCCGCTGTGCTGCCTGTGCTGGGCGCTGCCCTGTCAATCAAATCGATCCCTGCGCACCGTGACTGGCTCCTCGAACGCCAGCGCGACCTCGAGATCCAGGATTTCTTCCGCGCGGACCTGCTCGACAGCGACTGGCGCGCCACTGCGAGCGAGATCAAGCAGATGCTCGCGGGCCACACCGGCCGGCTCGGCATCCACGGCCCATTCTGGGGCTTCACGATCGACAGCCATGATCCGATGATCCGCCAGGCTGTCACGAAGCGACTTCTCCAGGGCCTCGACGCAGCCGAATTTCTCGGTGCGACGCAGATGGTGATCCATTCGCCGTTCACGACCTGGGATCACAACAATCTCGATCTTTACCCAGAGAGCCGCGGCAACCTGGTCGAGCGGGTGCGCGCAACGCTTGCCGAAGTGATCGCGCGGGCCGAGCAAAGCGGCTGCGAGATCGTGATCGAGAACATCGAGGACAAGGATCCCCGTGATCGCGTGCGCCTTGCGAAAGCGCTCGAGAGCCCGAAAGTGCGCGTCTCGCTCGATACCGGTCACGCCAACTACGCCCATGTTTCCACCGGCGCGCCGCCGGTCGACTACTACGTCGACGCGGCCGGCGACATGCTGACGCATGTGCACCTCCAGGACACCGACGGCTTCGCCGACCGCCATTGGGCGCCGGGTGAGGGCAATATCCGCTGGCCGGCGGTGTTCCGTGCGCTGGGGCGCCTCAATTCCCATCCGCGGCTGATCCTCGAGCTGCGCAATCACGATCACGTCCGCACGGCAGCGGCACATCTCAAGTCGCTCGGTCTCGCTGAATAACCAACACAAATAAGGGCAGGGGTCATCGTCATGAGCAAGCTCACACGTCGACCATCCTGAAATCCGGCACGGCGGCCGCCGGCAGCTCCTGCCGCGGTTCTCGATGGCGCAGGGCGACAACCGTCCCTCGGTCACGATCGCGGTACAGAAGGTCACGAACACAAACGTGCTCGACGTGCTGCGCGAGCAGTCGAACGTTGGGGAGCGCGTATTCTTCTCCTCGATCTGGGAAGGCTGATCTCGAAGAATTTCCGCGGCAATGCGGTCGAGCAACTCGTGCTGATGCTGTCCGACTTCCAGGCGAGCATGCCGTTCTTGATCATGGCGCTCGCGGTGCTCGCCTTCTTCGGCAACTCCCTGACGCTGCTCATGGGCCTGTTCGGCTGGGAGCGCTATGCCCGCATCGCGCGGGGCCTCGCGATATCGGCCCATGCGCAGGGCTATGCGGCCGCCGTCCGCCAGCTCGGCGCGACGCCGAGTCGGATTTACCTCGGGCACATCCTGCCCAACATCGCCTCGACCCTGATCGTCTCCACGACACTGGTCTTCCCCGAGGTGATCCTGATGGAGTCCGGTCTGTCCTTCCTTGAGCTGGGCGTTCAGCCGCCGATGACCAGCCTCGGCAACATGGTCGGCTATGGGCGGGAGTACCTGACCCGGGCGCCTTGGATCATGCTGGCGCCAGCCACAACGATGGTCGTGACCACGCTCGCAGTCTCCATCATCGGCGACTGGCTGCGCGATAAGCTCGATCCGACCCTGCAATAGGGGCACTTGCAGCCCGGATGGAGCGAAGCGGATCCGGACTACGAAAAGCCCGCGTCGGGAGCAGGGGAGGCCTGCACCGGGTCGATCTGGGCGGTTTCGAGGCAAGTTCTCGTTGCGCCCTTCGGTCCCGTGCGCTATCCGGCCGGAAAGGCCTGAGGCGGCTTCAAAATTTCCCGCCAGGCCCACCCAACGAGGACGGAAACCGCCATGCCAGCCTATCGCTCCCGCACCACCACCCACGGCCGCAACATGGCGGGCGCGCGCGGCCTCTGGCGTGCGACGGGCATGAAGGATGCGGATTTCGGCAAGCCGATCATCGCGGTGGTCAACTCCTTCACCCAGTTCGTGCCCGGCCACGTCCACCTCAAGGATCTCGGCCAGCTCGTCGCGCGCGAGATCGAGCAGGCCGGCGGCGTCGCCAAAGAATTCAACACCATCGCGGTCGACGATGGCATCGCCATGGGCCATGACGGCATGCTGTACAGCCTGCCGTCGCGCGAATTGATCGCCGACAGCGTCGAGTACATGGCCAACGCCCATTGCGCCGATGGGCTCGTCTGCATCTCCAATTGCGACAAGATCACGCCTGGCATGCTGATGGCGGCGCTGCGGCTCAACATCCCCGCGGTGTTCGTCTCGGGCGGCCCGATGGAGGCCGGCAAGGTCAAGCTGCACGGCAAGACACACGCGGTCGACCTGATCGACGCGATGGTTGCGGCGGCCGACTCCAAGGTCAGCGATGACGACGTCAAGGTGATCGAGCGCTCGGCCTGCCCGACCTGCGGCTCGTGCTCCGGCATGTTCACCGCCAATTCGATGAACTGTCTCACCGAGGCGCTGGGTCTCGCGCTGCCCGGCAACGGTTCGGTGGTCGCGACCCATGCCGATCGCAAGCGCCTTTTCGTCGAGGCCGGTCACACCATCGTCGACCTCGTCCGCCGCTACTACGAGCAGGACGATGCCAGCGTGCTGCCGCGCAACGTCGCCAACTTCAAGGCGTTCGAGAACGCCATGACGCTGGATATCGCGATGGGCGGCTCGACCAACACCGTGCTGCATCTCCTCGCCGCAGCCCATGAAGGGCAGGTCGAGTTCACCATGCGCGACATCGACCGCCTGTCGCGCCGCGTGCCCGTGCTGTGCAAGGTCGCGCCTTCCGTCGCCGACGTCCATGTCGAGGATGTGCATCGCGCCGGCGGCATCATGGCCATTCTGGGCGAGCTCGACCGCGCCGGCCTGATCGACACCAAGGTCTCTACCGTGCACGCACCGACCATGGCCGACGCGCTGGAGCGCTGGGACGTCAAGCGCTCGAAGAGCGAACAGGTCCGCACCTTCTATCGCGCTTCGCCCGGTGGCATTCCGACGCAAGTGGCCTTCAGCCAGGAGCGCCGCTATGAGGAGCTCGATCTCGACCGCGAGAAGGGCGTGGTGCGCGATCTCGAACACGCCTTCAGCAAGGATGGTGGCCTCGCCGTGCTCTATGGCAACCTTGCGCAAGACGGCTGCATTGTGAAGACGGCGGGCGTCGATGCCTCGATCCTGAAATTCTCGGGCCCGGCCCGCGTGTTCGAAAGCCAGGACGCTGCGGTCGAAGGCATCCTGGGTGGCAAGGTCGTTGCTGGCGAAGTCGTCGTCGTCCGCTATGAGGGTCCGCGCGGCGGCCCCGGCATGCAGGAGATGCTCTATCCGACCAGCTACCTGAAGTCGGTCGGGCTCGGCAAAGCCTGCGCGCTCGTCACCGATGGCCGCTTCTCCGGCGGCTCCTCGGGCCTGTCGATCGGGCATCTGTCGCCGGAAGCCGCCGAGGGCGGCAACATTGGCCTGGTGCGCGACGGCGATCGCATCGCGATCGACATCCCGAACCGCAGCATCCAGCTCGAAGTCTCCGACGAGGAACTGAGCAAGCGCCGCGCGGCGGAGCAGGCGAAGGGCGATGCGGCCTGGCAGCCGCAGAACCGCAAGCGCAACGTCTCGACTGCGCTGCAAGCCTATGCCGCACTGACCACCAGCGCCGCGCGCGGCGCGGTGCGCGAGGTCAAGCGGCGCTCGAACTAAGCTCGCACGTGCGGGCTACGATCCTTGGTCAATGAGTTCTTATCGACCGGCCGCGATTGCGCGGTCCCGTTAAGGATGCCCCAACGAACTTTCATCGATGCGGATTTCGCAGCATATACTGCTGCGTGCCGACCCACCGATCCAAGTCATTTCCCGCGTAACTGGGGCACCAACCACCATGTCTCGTACCATTGCCGTCGTTTTCGCCAGTGCAACCGTCGCCATTGCCATGACGGGCGCGGCGTCCGCCGGCTGCTACAATTGCTACACCCCGCCGCCGTGCACGACCTGCTACCAGCAGCAATACGTGGCGCCGCAATATCGCACCGTCGATGAGACCGTGATGGTCTCGCCTGGCTCCGTCGTTGCGCATCGCACGCCCGCGCAGTACCGCACCGTGATGGTGCCGCAGACCGTGATGGTCGCGCCGGCCGGCGTGCAGTACGAGCGAATCCCGCCGCAATACGCGACGCGCCAGCGCGTCGAGATGGTCTCGCCCGGCTACTCTTATTATGCCCCCGTCGTCTCGCCCTGCGCGTCCTGCGGCGGCTACTGAACCAGAATCAGAGCAGACAAAAAGCGTGGCGCCCCTGGCGCTGCGCTTTCGTTTGAAGCGAACGAGGCCCGGAGTTGGAGACTAGTCCAGCCGGGCCTCGTAATCGGCGACGCCCTGGGCGGCGGCGCCGATGTCGGGAATTGATTGTGTCCGGCCACGTGACGAGGGCCGTTGCAGGCTTCGCAAGCTAAGCGGGCAAGCTGACAGCGACCTTACAGGTGGTTCCGGTGGGCGACGACACCTGCCAGCCGGACCAGTCCAACTTCGCGTTGCCTTTGCGGACTGCCTGCGTTAAGCGACTGAAATTCCTGATTTGGAAGGGTGGCCGAGTGGTTTAAGGCACCGGTCTTGAAAACCGGCGTGCCCGCAAGGGTACCGTGGGTTCGAATCCCACCCCTTCCGCCAATGCAGCTCGGATCCGGAAGCCGAGCGGCCCGAATCAAAGATTCGCGCGATCGGTTTGGCCTCACGCCAGCGGAGGCGATCTCCGCGCTGCATGGTGCTGGCGCAACCGGATGCAGAGATAGTGCTGGACGGAATGCACTGCCTCACGGGGACCATTGCCGATCGCGCCCGCGATCTTCGAGAACGGCATGTACGGGAACGACGAGGCCCGCCGGCGGAACCTGGCGGGCCCCTAATCGTACTAATTTGCGTCGGCCATCGCTTCTGTTGAGGCAGGGCAATTGGAAGTGGCCGGCAGGGGCCGCTGGCCGTTGCACAGGGTCGGCGGCCCCACCTTGAGTTACAAACCTATCGACGGCTGATCAATGCGGGAAAACGTCGCGTGACTGCCGGTTCACGCTGGCGAGCCTTAACATAGGAGAATTGACTTCCGGTATCGCGATGCCGACATTGGTAAGATGCGGCGCGGGGACCGTAGCGATGAAAGACTATCAAGCCCAGCTCGAGAAGCTGCGCAGGGACGCGGCAGAGTGCGCCTTGATCCGCGATCTGGCGACCGACAGAGACAAACGCGACTTGTTTGATCGCCTCGCCGCTCACCTCACAGTTCTTGCGGATCAGGTAGAGATGGCGCTGCTCGAGAGGCGAAAGGCGACTGGCAGTTAGTGGCTCACGCCGGCGCGCGCCTATCGCCTCATACGCGCAGGCGCCCCCTCGGGATCGTTCTCGCCAAGTCGCGTCTGAGCAACTTCCGCGGTTCGGGCCGCCTTGCAGCCTGCCATTCTGGCGCGTCGTGCTCCTTCTGCGGCAGCGCAGCGATGTACTCGCCGGCATCACGCAGCATCACCAGCTTGCGGCCGTTGGCCTCGATCGGATCGTCAAAGCCGCTCCCCAGCCCTGTGCAACCACGTCTATTCTTCCCGGCAGGCTAGAGGGTACCGGGCACAAGATGAGGAAGTCAGCACTTCGCGGACGCTTCGGGGAGCTGTATGTTGACAACTTGACAGTGCCGTCGTGGCACCGACCCCCGCCATGTTTCCGGGGCCTGCGACCACGCGGTTGCAAGGGAGAGAAAAATGCGCCTGTTCTTGGTGGCGTTCTTCGCATTATCAGCTGGGCTAACCCTCGCTCATGCACAAGACAAGACCAAACAGTCTGTGTCGTCGTGTAGCTATACTCTACGCAGCGGGGATTCGTACGACGTGCCCGCCGGCGAGGCTCTTTGCTGGCGCGTGCCTGCGCCTTCCTACAAGGAATACACGCTGCTAACTTGTGGATCGCCGCCGTCGTTGCAGGAGATTGCCCGGGTGAAACCAGGCGATCCTCGCTGCAAGAAATACGAGGAACGGCAATAGATCTTGATGTGAGCCGCGATCTCGACCAGCTTGCGCGCGGCGGCTTCCCGGACAGGCGAAGGGACATAAGGAACTATCTGGGTTGTCGCCGATTAAATCCTTGCCGAACGCGCGCACATGGGAGTGCGTGTCATGCGCCTTCAGACATTCAAGGACGACAGCCGCTCCAGGCACTTCGATTTGATCGGTGGAAAAGGACACCACTGGTCAATTGATCTGGTCACGGCAACGGCTGCGAGCATCCTAACGGTAGGCTTCGCGTGTGCCCTCGTGGCCCTCTGGGTTCGCTAGCGGCACAGCGGAGTTCACTCCAACCGAAACACAAAATCCACCGTGTGTCTCACGAGTGGCGGGCTGATCGTCGCCGTGTCCGGCAGAAGTAGACGGCCGCGCCCTGGTCGACGTCATATGCCTACCGGCAAGATGCGCGCGATGCGCGTGAGCGGCGTCGTGGTCTATTGCGCGGACGACATGCCGCAATCGAAGCGACTTCCCAAGAACCTCACAAAGAGGCTCGCAACGGCCGCGAGCCATTGCGGACGTGGGGAAAGGCTGGCGGGAAACTGACCCCGCTTAGGATCGAATTCGGCCAATCTGGGTTAACGAAAACCGAGGCGAGGCAGCGGTGGGTTATTCTATGCTTGGATTGGCAATTCTGTTCGCGGCAGTCGGGTTGGGTTTTGCCGTTGGTTACGGCACCCGAGAAGTCGTCTCACGCAGACGACACGTCGAATATTTGGCATATGCGCCATATCTCGGGCCTCCACAGCCGAATGTTTCACATACCAGGGATGACGGTCGCTTGGGGCAGCAGCCAACCACGTCGGTCAGGAACATCTTCTCGATATTGGCCGATCGCCTCAGCTTCGCGCTTGCTTTGGATTTTACCTTGGCGCTGCTGCTGATCCTGTTGCTGCCAAGGCCGTTATGACCCTTCCGGACGATCCGAGCGAAAAACTGTCGGCCGTATCCCGTGCGTTTGGGGCGGGTCCCGCGTCGGCCGGCGCCGTTCGCACAGGAAGCACAACCGGTGAAGGCCGTCGACACAAGGAGGCCGCCTCGGAAGGCGGCCTCAATTCGAAAGCGCTGATCTAATTCCGTGTTGAAATGAACTCGCAGCCAAAGCCTCAAGCTGCGACCAGCCCCGGGTGCAACAGTAGATCGGGAATTCAAACGTCTGCCCGGCGAGAGAAGGCTACCAACGTCTGCATACGCCGCTTTAAAATGCAAATCAGATCGAGAAAAGTCGGCAAATTTGAATCTGTTCCTCTGTGCAAAATTGGACATTACAAAATGCCGGACCGCTCTAGGCTCGCTCGGCTTGGCCAGCCAATACCGCCAAGCAAAACTCCAACGGCCCCGGCATTGTAGGTGGTGCTGGGGCCGTTTTTCGGCAGCACGCCAGGAACGCGCTTGCGCGGAGATCATGCTCAAACAACAACCCAAGGTGCGCTGGCGATTCACCCTAATCTCATCGCGCTTTCCACGATTAGGAAATAGAGCGACGCCACGGCGCAAATTGCCGCTCGTCCTAACTCCGTCTGTGCGTTCGAGGCGCAAGGCCGCCGCCATGACCAGCGGCCTTCCCCGGTTTCAAAAATACGAAATGAAAAAGCTCGCCCCCGGAATTGCCTGGTTTCCTAGAGGCCTTCCGGCGAGCGCATATGTGAATCGATTCGAGAGCCAAACCTGTTTTCAATGGGAAACTACGTAGGCAATGGTCGCGAGCAGCACGATCAGCCAAGAGTACCATGCGATGAAAACCCAGCTGTCAGGTTGAAGCTTTCGCATCTCAAAAGTGAGTACCCTCGGCCTGGATATCCTTTGATCTAGATCAAGGTGGCGAGTCGCTTGGCGATGCCGCATGGGGTGAGAAGTGAGCCCGCCATCCTCTATGGCGGGATTTTCTTCGTCTGTTTGGGCGCGATCATCGGGACCCTTTGAGTAAGCTGCGGCTCGGGCCTGCGAAAGAAGTTGCCAGTCCGACGTGGCCTCACGATCAAAGGACCCGACCTTTCGCCTGCGCCGCTTGGGAGGGCGCGGCGCGCGGCTTGATCGGCGTCAGTTCGCCGGATGGAGAGATGATGGCGACCTCCTGACGGCGGCACTTCGGACAGACGAACTTCACCTCATGCGGTCGGCTCGACCAGCTCGCATGCTTGAGGTTGGCCGACATCGGCCAAGCTTCGCATTGCGGACACGAGATCAGAAATCGACCAGGGTCGAGCATACCCATTCCAAAGCTCCAAGAGCCTGCCCGTAAGCTGAAATGTCCCACATATGTAAATAGTTCCGCGGGCGGGCAGGGCGGCGACGCAGGCCTGCCACGTTCCTGATGCGCGTCACATCTTGAATGCGACCCGCGTCGGACCGACGACAACGAGTTTGGCCGAAGCGTCGCTGCTCAGCTTCGCTTCTCTTTCGACCTCAGCCGCATCCCGATCTGCTGACGAATGGTCTTTGCAAGTGGCCGCACCGCCGCGACGGCGAAGCCGCAGAAAAGCATCAGCCAAGTCGCCAGCGCCGCGCACCACAATAGATCTTCCAGAATCTTGGGCATGATTTGCCCCCCAAAATGACTGCCTGAAATGAGAACAGTGTCCCTCAACCTCTGAGCGGCCACAAGGCGTCCTGAAAGTAGCAGCGAAGCGATATCAGTCGCGGAGAAGCCGCTGAGCGCCAGTTTTGCTGGGGAAGCGGGCCCGTTTCCCAAAATTCCCTCGATCGGTGATTGTGAAACGGAGGATCGATTCTCGGGGTAATCGGTTGGATCCGGATGCGCATCCGGGTCATGACATGGGCAGGTTCGCTGACCCTTGTTGGTGTTCTTGTCTCTGCTTGCGTGAATTCTGACCATGCGAGGCCGACAATTCGATCGGGCGCGCCATGGGCTCGCGATCTCAACGAGCCGCCCCCAAGTCGAGAGCCCGCCAACGAAGCGGCGGTGCCGGGAATAAAAGCGGATCTGAATGCTGCGCGAGAGAAAGCACCGCGCTGAGGGGAGACTTCCGTCGACGCCTCCTTTGCCCCGGCAAAGTCTCAGTGCTGAGGGCCACTATCCGATTATCCTTTCCAGGGCGACGAGAGCAGTAAAGACGATCACGACGACTCCAATGAAGGTAATGCCGAGGAAGACGTTGTGCATGGTGCCGCGTTTCCTTATTCGCCGCCGCGGCCAACTGCCGCGTAGGCTATTCGCGCGTCTTTCGGATTCCGACCGCGCGTCTGTCCGCAACGCGGGCACGAGTTGGGTGATCCCCGCAATCAGCTTTAATCAGCTTTCAACGTCAGTGGATTTTGATTTCCTTCAACGGGAGCCGAAGCTCGGCCGCGCGTTCTTCGCGATCCTTCTTGCGAAACTCGATCTCTCGCCGCTCGAATTCACTGAGTTCCCTTCGAGCCGCTTCCAGGATGCGATCACGTGGCGTCGTTCCTGGTTGTGTCCGTTCGGTCATTCCTTACCCCGGTGTTTTGGAAGGGGCACAGCGCCGTAGAATTGCGGATTTATGACGGCAGCGCGAGGACTATCGGTCCAGGCATTCTCACGATCGTGCCAAGAGATAGTGCCAAGCGATCGCGCCAAGCGACCGCGGCAAGACAAGCCTTTGGCGCGTGCGGCTGGGTCCGATCGTTGTGCCGGCAATTTGCCCGACGCGTCAATTGCGGGCGCCGCCGAGGCAACCCTCGCCGGCAACGCCCGCGCTACTGTGCATGGGGTTGTTTTCGATATTTTTGTTTAAGCGTGGTCCGCGCCGGTCCCGCGGCGGTTTTTCAACGCCGATGCTCTGATCGGCGTGTGTCGGGGCGGAAGTTTCACTGCCTGCGGTACACCCGGGGCTGCTGCGCGCCCGGCTGCTGTCCGGTCTGTTGCTGCTGCTGGAAGAGGACGCGCGGGTTCAGATCGCAATAGGTGTTCCACCGGCCCGAAGCGGACGCCAGGCACTGCGCCTTCGTTTCATACGAGCAGTCTCCAGACCAGCCGAGCTGTCCGCCAAAGACGCACCAGGGGTAATCATAGGAGGCGGGAAGGGCGGAGCCTGCGCGAGCGGCTGTTGCCGCGACCAGCAGGGCCAAGATGGCTAACGTCATGCGCATGATCATATCTCCTGTCCTAAGGTCTTTGGCGGCGGGCAAGCCCTCGAGCCATCCCACACGCCGCCTCAACGCGATCAAGCGCGTGGAGGATCAAGCCAAGTGGCTCGCCAGTCCACCCAGGCGCGATTTTTTTCTCGCCATGTGTGAACTGCCTCACATCCGGAATGCCGATCCCCTGCTACAGATCACGCATTGCTTTACTTATCCATTATTTAAAAACGCACCCCCGGCTGTTGCTATGCTGGGGGTGTTTTTGCGTGGAGCCGAGGCGAGGTGCTTCACTTGTCTGCGCAGCGGCCCAGGCTTGGACTGGGCCGCAATCAGAATGAGGCAAATCTCGCTATTGGAATCCGGTCAGGCGGCGTTTTTGTTCAATGCCGGCGGGATGAGCGCGCGGGACTGAAGGAATGCTTCAGCGCCGCGATCAAGCCCGCGGTCGAACGTGTCGACGATCTGGCTTCAATCGCTTCCGCCGCGACGCGGCAATCCGCGGCAACCTTCAGCAGGCCGATCCGCGCGAGGTCGAGGGTGGAGAGCTCCGCCTGCTCCAGACACACACGCTCCAAACGGCGGAATTCCCGCAGCTCTCTGCTCATGCGCTGTCCCCGATGGTTGAGGATAACCCAACCGCGATTCTCCTTAATGCGCGGTAAATCAGGCCGTGCTGGCCCCAGGCTGGTCACCCCCGCCTGTGCTATAGTCCAGCGCATGACCTGATCCCCGACGGCCCGCACCGACGGTTCCATCGTTCGGCCGGCGACTCGACCAGGCAACCAAGGCAGATGGCAAAGCGACCACGGAGACGATCGCAACGGGAGGGAGCCTGATCATGACCACGTTCGACAAGCGCGAGCAGGGCTTTGAAGCCAAATTCGTTCACGACGAGGAGCTCATGTTCAAAGCCACGGCCCGGTCCAACAAGCTGCTCGGCATGTGGGCCGCAGGGCAGCTCGGACTGAGCGGCGATGCCGCAAGCCGCTATTCGACGGAGCTCGTGACCGCCAATCTGGACAACAAGACAGTCGATGATGTCCTGGCAAAGGTCTCAGGCGATCTCGCCGGCAAGGGCATCACGCCCGAGCAGGTTGCACAGAAGCTTCAGGAATTCCTGCACCAGGCCGTACAGCAGCTGAAGGGCCCCGACTAGGGTTGTTCGTGATTGCGCGTGGCCGTGTCGCTCAGGCGATCGACGAAAGCGATCCCGATCGCTGATGCTACGAAGGTGATGTGAATCAGGACCTGCCACATCACGCCCTGCTCGGTAAAGCTGGCGCGGCCTGAGCCGAGATTGCCGGCCTCGATGAAGGTGCGTAGCAGCGCGATCGAGGAGATGCCGATGATGGCCATCGCGAGCTTGATCTTCAGCACGCTTGCATTGACGTGGCCGAGCCATTCCGGCTCGTCCGGATGGCCCTGGAGATCGAGCCGCGAGACAAAGGTCTCGTAGCCGCCGACGATCACCATGACCAGCAGATTCGAGATCATGACCACGTCGATCAGCGCCAGCACGCTCATCATGATCTGCTGCTCGGTCAGATCGAGCGCGTGCCAGGACAGATGCCAGAGCTCCTTGACGAACAGCGCAATGTAGACGCACTGCGCAACGATCAGCCCAAGATAGAGCGGCAATTGCAGCCAGCGCGAGCCGAAGATGACCATCGGCAGCGCGCGCAGGCGCGGCGAGGCCGGAAGGCGGGGCTGGCTCGTCGTCTCAGGCTCGCTCGACATTTTCAGGCAATTCCCCGCTTCGGTTGCACGGTGGCCAGATGTAGCCCGACATGATGGCCTGCGGAAGACGTGACGTCAGGATCATGCGCCGCCTGCGGCATGATGCTATTCTGACTTCCGGGCGGCGCTGATTTTCAGCTGAGATCATTGGAGACATCGTGCGGACGATTGCGGCTGTTGCGACCATCGTGCTCTGCGGAGCCGTAATCACCGAAGCGGCCGCGGTGCCGCTGACGCCATTTCGCTACGCGGACCAGGCGCAACGCTATTGTCCGAACGACAGGGTGGTGTGGCTGGATTTCAGAAAGGGACGCTACTACGCCAAGGGCCAGAAGCTCTACGGGCAGGGCTTTGATGGCAGCTTCGTCTGCCTCAACGAAGCTAAGAGCAGCGGCTATCGCGGCTCGGTGCTGGGCGTGCGCTGAGCTGCACCTGGCCGCGTGCCTCGTGAGCTACTTGCTCTCGCTCGGCAGCTTGACCGGCACGTGCGGGGAACTGCTGACGACGCGGGGACTTCCGTCCGGATAAGTGCGGCTCGTCCGGATCAGCGTTTCCAGAACCAGGAAGAATTTCTCGGCAAGCATGTCTCGTCACCCTCGTTGGTGATGGCCTCTTGAAATGAGTCGAGGCGCGAGAGGCGGAAATTCAATCAACTAAAAGGGAGGCGGGCGATCCGAAAACTCTGCACAGGCCGATCGGCAGGCTATTGCGCCGCAACATCGCGGCAGATGGATAATGGAAAGGTTGGCGCTCTCAGGCGAACGCCAAGGCCATCAGACTCGAGCAGAGCAGAACCAAGCCGCCTGCGGTCAACGCCAGAAAGCCGTCGGACACCAGATCATGATTGCGCATAGTACACCTGCCGCTCTCTTACTCGATGCTCGACCGGATTGATTAAAAGTTTCCGAACGCGCTCAACTGAAAGAGGTGATGCTTCCGCGCGAGGCATTATGCCCTCGTGCGGTATCCTTCGAACGCATGGGCCAGAAAAATCCCCGCGCTTACCAGACCCATCAGTGCTGAAACCGTCTCAATCATCGCAAACTTCCGTTGCGCCCCTCGCACACGCGACAAAACGCGTACCGCCTTGCACAGTCAAAAGGATTCCAATGTGCGCACTTGCAATCGGCAGGCAGTGAGGATTTGGCGCAACAGTTTGTCCAGGACTGGGACGGGAATAGGGCGCTTGGCGCGCCGGTGCTCCGTAGATCAACGGAGAGAATGCCAACCTCTGGTTTACCATCTCGGCGCGAGAGTCGCGCGCTCCCCATTTCCGCCGTGATCGCGTTGCGATATTGTCACCACTTCCGAACCGGTGGTGGGCCGTTTCGGGCAAGTCCGGCAGAAGGCCTCCTTGTGGGCACGCGTCCGGCGAGATGGTATTGGGGCGAATGGGGATCCGACGGTCAGATTCGATGGTGCGGGCCGCGCGTGGTGTTGCGGCTGCCGCGACCTGCCTCGTGCTCGCCAACTGTGCCTCATCGGGCAAATTCGCCAGCCGCGTCGATCCGAAATACGGCGTATCCTCCAGCCCGCGCGTGGTGGCCTGGGGCGATCCCGTGCCCAAGGGCGGCGGCACCTACCGCATCGGCAAGCCCTATGTGGTGGCCGGCAAGACATACGTGCCGGAGGAAGACGCCAACTACCGCGCCGAGGGCCTCGCTTCCTGGTACGGCGACGATTTCCACGGACGCCTGACAGCCAATGGCGAGATCTTCGACATGGGCTCGCTCACTGCGGCGCACCCGACCTTGCCAATGCCGTGCTACGCGCGGGTGACGAATCTTTCCAATGGCAAGTCGCTGATCGTCCGGGTCAATGACCGCGGGCCGTATCACGGCAACCGCCTCATCGACGTCTCGAATAAGGCCGCTGAACTGCTTGAATTCAAAGGCAACGGTGTTGCCAAGGTCCGCGTCGAGTATGTTGGCCGGGCGCCGCTTGAGGGATCCGACGACCGCCAGCTGATGGCCACCTTGCGCACCGGCATTCCGGCGCCGACCCCCTCCATGGTCCGCGTCGCCTCGGCAAGGCCCTTCGTCCCGGAGCTGTCAGCCTCCAGCCATGGTGCGATCCGTGGCGAGGTTCCGTTGCCGGAAGGGCGGCCCTACAGCCTCGGCAATACTTCGGCGGATGTGGCCTCGATCAACGCGACCTCGGAAATGTCGGCTTCGAGCCGCAGCCGCGGCCGTGCGCTCCACAACGCGCGGGCGGTGTCCTACGACCAGGACGGCCGCGATACGTCGGATGCGGCGCCATCGGCAGCCTATGTCTCCGACGACGGCGCGGCAGAGGCGCGCAACATCCTGAGCGGCCGCGGGCTCTACTGAGCCGCGCTTTCCTTCAGGAACTTCACCAGGGCCGTATTGACCTCGTCGGGCCGCTCCTGCTGCACCCAGTGGCCGGCACCGTCGATGATCAGCTTGCGCTTCAGGTTGGGCAGCACGCGCTCGAGCTCATTGACGCGCTTGGCGCCGATCAGACCGGTGATCACGCCGTCCTTGGAGCCGGCGATGAACAGCGAGGGCTGATGGATCTGCGCATTCTGCCAAGGCGCGGTCAGCTCCCAATTGCGGTCCAAGTTGCGGTACCAGTTGAGGCCGCCGCGGAAGCCGGACTTGCGATAGGCCTCGGTGAAATAGGCAAGGTCTGCCTCTGTCAGCCAGCCCGGCAGCGGCTCCGAGCCGCTGGCGGGGCCGAGAAAGCCCTTGTCGTCCTGAACGAACATCGCCGCCGTCGGGTCGGACAGTCCGCGCCCGCCCAGTACGACGCGCATGGTGTGGGCGACATCGCGCTCGAGCTCAGCCTCGGCAACGCCGGGCGTCTGAAAGTACTGCCAGTAGAAATTGGTAATGCCGTTCTCACGCAACAGGTCGAGCGGCTTACCGCGACCGCGGAACGACGGCGGAACGCTCAGGCCCGCCACCGCCGTGAACATGTCCGGCCGGAACAGCGCCGCATGCCAGGCCACCGGCGCGCCCCAGTCGTGGCCGATGACCATGGCCTTGGTCTCGCCAAGTGCCTGCACCAGGGCAACGACGTCACCGACCGTGTCGAGGATGGAGTAGGCGGCAACATTCGACGGTGCGGTGGTCCGGCCGTAGCCCCGCATGTCCGGAGCAACGACACGGAAACCGGCTGCCGCCAGCGCCGGGATCTGGTGACGCCAGGAGTAGGAGAGCTCAGGCCAACCGTGGCAGAGAACCACGAGCGGTCCCTGGCCCTGTTCGCGGATGAAAAGATCGATCCCATTGGCTGGGATCACGCGGGAGGAGGACATCGCTTTTCCGCCTTCTTTCAGAGGTTTGGTCGGAAATCGTGAGGCGCCACGATAAGGATGCCGGCCCACCTGTGCAATCTTCGGGTGATGATCCGGTTCCCCGTGTTGTTTGCGCGGGGGCCAACTGTTAGAACGCCGCTCTCGGGGCTTCGCCATGGTATTTCGCTTTCCTCCGATCCGACCATCCCGGTTCGCCGCCGGGTGGCTCGCGCGCGGGCTCGTTGCGGTCGGCGTGGCCTTGAGCCTCGGCTGGGGCGGGGTGCTCTATGCTGCCAATCAAAGCGTGCAGGGCGCCAAGAAGGAAGAAGCCGGCTTCGACGGCGACGCACCCACCGCGATCCTGATCGAAGCGTCGAGCGGCAGCGTGCTGTTCGAGAAGAATGCCGACGAGCTGCGCGCGCCCTCCAGCATGATGAAGCTGATGACCGCAGAGGTCGTCTTCAATGCCGTCAAGAAGGGCGACGTCAAGCTGACCGACGAGTACCGGATCAGCGAGAATGCCTGGCGGAAGGGCGGTGCGCCCTCCGGCAGTTCGACCATGTTCGCCGCGATCAACAGCAAGGTATCGGTCGACGATCTCCTGCATGGCGCGATCATCCAGAGCGGCAACGACGCCTGCATTGCGCTTGCCGAGGGCTTGGCCGGCAACGAGCGCCTTTTCGCCACCGATTTCATGACCAAGCGCGCCCGCGAGCTTGGCCTGACCAAATCGACATTCGCCAATTCGAACGGGCTGCCCGATCCCGGCAACAAGATGACGGTGCGCGAGCTCGGCGTTCTCGCGCGCCACATCATCCTGGATTATCCGGAGTTCTATAAGCTGTTCGGCGAGAAGGAGTTCACTTGGAACAAGATTCGCCAGCCCAACCGCAACCCGCTGCTCAACGCCATGGAAGGCGCCGACGGTCTGAAGACCGGCTTCACCAAGGAGGGTGGCTACGGCATGGTCGGCTCGGCCGTGCAGAACGGCACGCGGCTGATCGTCGTCGTCAACGGTCTTGAGGACTCCGAGGATCGCGCCACCGAAGCCAAGAAGATGCTGGAATGGGGCTTTCGCAACTTCGAGACCCGGACGCTGATCGCGGCCGATCAGCCGGTGGGCTATGCAAAGGTGTTCGGCGGCGAGAGCCGCTCGGTCAAGCTCGTCGCCAAAACCCCGGTCAAGGTGATGGTGCACAAGAACGGCGGCGACAAGCTGATCGCGCGCATCGTCTATAGCGGCCCGGTGCGCGCGCCGGTCCAGGAGGGACAGCCGGTCGGCGTCGTGCGGGTCTGGCGCAGCGGCCAAATCGCGGTGGAGACACCGGTCTATGCGGCGGAGGCAATCGGCACCGGCTCAACCGTGCGGCGCGCGATCGACGGCGCGAGCGAGCTCGTGATCGGCATGTTCCGCGCGGGCGCCGAGAAGCTCTGACCATGAGCGAGATTGCAATGAAGCCGCCGTCGGGGCGCGGGCGATTCATCACCTTTGAAGGCGGCGAGGGCTCCGGCAAATCGACCCAGATCAAGCGGCTCGCCGACCGGCTCAACGCCATGAAGCTGAAGACCATCGTCACCCGCGAGCCTGGCGGTTCGCCGGGCGCCGAGATCATGCGCCATCTCGTGCTGTCCGGGATGGGCAAGCTGCTCGGGCCGGATGCCGAGACGCTGTTGTTCGCGGCCGCCCGCGACGACCATGTCCGCACCGTGATCGAGCCGGCACTCAACCAGGGCACGTGGGTCCTGTGCGATCGTTTCGCCGACTCGACGCGAGCCTATCAGGGCAGCCTCGGCAGCGTGCCCGAAGGTGTCATCAACGCGATGCAGCGGGTCACGATTGGAGATCTCAAGCCGGACGTCACGATCATCCTCGATCTGCCGGTTGAGATCGGTCTCCAACGCGCGGCCGCTCGGCGTGGTAGCGGCACGCCGGATCGCTTCGAGGGCGAGAGCCTGAAATTCCACCAGGATCTGCGCGAGGCCTATCGCAAGATCGCAGCCGGCGATCCCGGTCGCTGCGTGCTGATCGACGCCAGCGGCGACGCGGACACGGTCGCCGCGCGAATCTGGGCGGCGTTGCGCGATCGCGTGTTCAGCGCGCCGACGAAGGCTGCGTCCGCATGAGCCCGCGCCAGACCGAGCGCGAGACCGCGATCCCGCATCCGCGCGAGACCAGCCGCCTGTTCGGCCATCGCGAAGCCGAAGTGGCGCTGCTCACCGCCTATCGCAGCGGGCGCATTCCGCATGCCTGGCTGATCGGCGGACCGCAAGGTATCGGCAAGGCGACGCTGGCGTACCGGATGGCGCGTTTCGTGCTCGCACACGGCCAGCCGCTCGGGCCCGCCGTGCAGCGGGCCGAGGATCTGTCGATCGATCCGAACGACGCCGTGGCGCGCCAGGTTGCCGCCGGCTCACATGGCGGACTGTTGACGCTCGAGCGCACTGCGAACGATCGCGGCGTAATGCGGACGGTCATCACGGTCGACGAGACGCGCGAGACGATAGCGTTTTTCGGCTCGACGGCGGCTGCCGAAGGCTGGCGCGTCTGCATCGTCGATACCGTCGACGAGCTCAATCCGAACGCGGCGAACGCGCTGCTGAAGATCCTTGAGGAGCCGCCGCAGCAATCGCTGTTCCTGTTGGTCAGCCACGCGCCGGCGCGGGTGCTGGCGACGATCCAGTCGCGCTGCCGCAAGCTGCGGCTGCGCTCGCTGGCGATCGACGACGTGATCGGCGCTGCGGCCGTGGCCGCCGATCTTGACGTGAGCGATCCAGCTCTGCGAGAGGCGGCAGAGGCTGCCGAGGGCAGCGTCGCACGGGCGCTGACGCTGCTCGGCGGCGATGCGCTGAAGCTCCAGCAGCGTACCGCGGCGCTGCTTGCGCGCCTGCCGCAGGTCGATCCAAAGGAGTTACACACGCTCGGCGATTCGCTTGGCACCAGCGACCGCGTGGCGCTCGCGGCCTTCATCGACGGCATCGACCGCTGGATCGCCGAGCGGTTGCATGCGGATGAGGCCAGCGCCAACCAGAACCTGCCGCGCCTTGCACGGCTTGCGGAGGTATGGGAAAAGATCGTCCGCGCCGCACGCGACACCGAAACCTACAATCTGGAGCGCAAGCCGCTGGTTTTTTCGGTGTTCGGCTGGCTCGCGGACGCAACGCGCTAGGCGCTGGTTTCCATTTTTTTGAGAGCCGTAAAGGAATTCGTGGTGGCAACGCGAGCTAAGAAAACCGTCAAACGCAAGAGCGGCAAAAAGGCTGCGAAGAAGACCGCCAAGAAAACGGCCAAGAAAACCGCCAAGAAGGCTGCGAAGCGGTCGGCCAAGTCGCGAGCGCGCAAGGCTGTCAAAAAGACCAGCAAGGTTGCTGCCAAGACAGCGAAGAAGTCCAAGGCCAAGGCGCGCGTGACCAAGACGCCGAAGAAGGCCAGTAAGGAGAGCGCGAAGAAGCAGCTCGCGGCCAAGAAGAAGGCCGCCGGGAAACCGGCCAAGGCCGTGACGACGACCGTGGTGGCTGCGCCTCCCGCGGCGCCGGCCGCCGCCGCGGCTCTTCCGAAAGTTGCGAAGCCGAAAGCGCCGCGCACGCCTGCGAAGAAAGTAGTCGCTCCGCAGGCCGCCGCGCCAGTGGCCGCGCCGTCGCGCGAAAATGCCTTCTACATCACGACCGCGATCGCCTATCCCAATGGTCAGCCCCATATCGGCCACGCCTACGAGGCGATCTCGGCCGACGTGCTCGCGCGCTTTGCGCGGCTCGAGGGCAAGGACGTGTTCTTCCTGACCGGTACCGACGAGCACGGGCTGAAGATGATCCAGACCGCGCAGAACGAGGGGCTGACGCCGTCGGCGCTCGCGACGCGTAACGCCAACCGCTTCAGGGAGATGGATCAGCGGCTCGACGTCTCGTTCGACCGTTTCATCCGCACCACCGAGGAGCAGCATCATCGCTCCAGCCAGGAGATCTGGCGGCGGATGGCTGCGAGCGACGACATCTACGTCGACACCTACGCCGGCTGGTACTCGGTGCGCGACGAGGCGTACTATGCTGAGGACGAGACGCGCCTGAACGATGACGGCGTGCGGCTCGGCCCGCAGGGTACGCCGGTCGAATGGGTGGAGGAGAAGAGCTATTTCTTCCGATTGTCTGCCTATCAGGACAGGCTCCTGAAGCTCTATGAGGACAATCCCGAGTTCATCGGTCCGGATGCGCGCAAGAACGAGGTGGTGAGCTTCGTCAGAAGCGGCCTGCGCGATCTCTCGATCTCGCGCACCACCTTCGACTGGGGCGTGAAAGTGCCCGGCGACGAAGAACACGTGATGTATGTCTGGGTCGATGCGCTGACCAACTACATCACCGGCGTCGGCTTTCCCGACGAGAGCGATGGCAATTGGCGCTATTGGCCGGCCGATGTCCATATCATCGGCAAGGACATCATCCGCTTCCATGCAGTCTACTGGCCTGCATTCCTGATGTCAGCCGGCATTCCCGTGCCGAAGCGGGTCTATGCCCATGGCTTCCTGTTCAACAGGGGCGAGAAGATGTCGAAGTCGGTCGGCAATGTCGTCGATCCCTTCAATCTCGCGGATCAGTATGGCGTCGACCAAATGCGCTATTTCTTTCTGCGCGAGGTGCCGTACGGCCAGGATGGCAACTACAACCATGAAGCCATCGTCGCGCGCATCAATGCGGATCTCGCCAACGATCTCGGCAATCTCGCACAGCGCTCGCTGTCGATGATCGCCAAGCAGCTCGGTGGCGTGCTCCCGGAGCCCGGCGAGTTCAGCGACAACGACAAGGCGATGCTGGCGCAGGCTGACGGCATGATCGCGCTTGCGCGCGAAGCGATGGCGACGCAGCAAATCCATCAATGGCTCAACGCGGTATGGGCCGTGGTCGCCGAAGCCAACCGCTATTTCGCGGGCGAGGCGCCCTGGGCGCTGGCGAAGACCGATCCGGCGCGGCAGAAGACGGTCCTGTATGTGACCGCCGAAGTCGTGCGTCAGATCGCGGTCCTGACCCAGCCCGCGATGCCGAGCGCCTCGGCCAAGCTGCTCGATAGCCTCGGTATCCCCGAAGGCGAACGCACCTTCGCGATGCTCGGCGGCGAGAAGCGGATCGCGCCCGGCTCGGCGCTTCCTGCGCCGACGCCGGCGTTCCCGCGCTACGTCGAGTCGGCTGCCTAAGGCCCGGACGATGCTGGTCGACAGTCACTGCCATCTGGATTTTCCGGATTTCTCGGACGATCTCGACGGGATCGTGTCGCGTGCGGCTGCCGCAGGCGTTGGCCGCATGGTCACGATCTCGACGCGGGTGCGCAAGCTCGACCAGCTCATCTCGATCGCCGAGCGCTACGACAATGTCTATTGTTCGGTCGGCACCCATCCGCACAATGCGGATGAAGAGGACGGCATCCCGCCGGACGAGCTGATCGCGCTGACGAAGCATCCCAAAGTAGTTGCGCTTGGGGAGGCTGGGCTTGACTATTTCTACGACAACGGCTCGCCGCAGGCGCAGGCGAGGGGCTTTCGCGCCCATATTGCCGCGGCACGCGCAACCGGCCTGCCGCTCGTGATCCACACCCGCGAGGCGGACGAGGATTGTGGGCGCATCCTGGAGGAGGAAGTCGCGAAAGGATCATTTGCCGCCGTGCTGCATTGTTACACCGGCGGACGTGAGCTTGCGCTGAAAGCGATTTCACTCGGGCTATACATCGGTTTCACGGGCATCCTGACCTTCAAGAAGTCGGAAGCCTTGCGCGCGCTCGCGGCCGAGCTTCCAGCGGACCGCATCCTCGTGGAAACGGATTCGCCCTATCTCGCGCCGGGCAAATTCCGGGGAAAACGCAACGAGCCGGCTTATGTTGTGGAGGTAGCAAAGGTGCTCGCCGAGACGCGCGGCGTATCGCTCGAGCAGATCTCGCGCCAGACCACCGAAAACTTCTTCCGCCTGTTCTCCAGGGTGAAGGCCTGAACCAGGGACGCCGCATGACACTGACGCTGACGATTCTGGGCTGCGGCTCCTCTGCCGGCGTGCCGCGCCCGGCGCTCGGCTGGGGCGCCTGCGATCCCAACAATCCAAAGAACCGCCGCCGCCGCTGCTCACTGCTGGTCGAGCAGGCCGGCGAGCACGGCACCACGCGGATCGTGATCGACACCTCGCCCGACCTGCGCGAGCAGCTCATCGACGCCAATGTCGATCACATCGACGCCGTGTTCCTGACCCATGAGCATGCCGACCAGACCCACGGCATGGACGATCTGCGCTCGGTCGTGCTGCATATGCGCAAGCGCATTCCGACCTATTTCAATCAGTCGACCGCCAAGGACATCATGGCGCGGTTCTCCTATTGTTTCATCTCGCCGGAGGGCAGCGACTATCCGCCAATCCTGACGCGGCACTCCATCGAGGCGGGCGAGACCCAGACCATTTTGGGGAAGGGGGGCGCGGTGAAGATGACGGCCTTCCTCGTGCAGCACGGCCAGATCCCCGCGCTCGGCTACCGCATTGGCGATGCCGCCTACACGCCCGACCTCAACGACATTCCGCGCGAAAGCTGGGGCGCCCTGGAAAATCTAGATCTGTGGATCGTCGATGGCCTGCGTTACACCGGTCACGTCAGCCATTTCAGCATCAACGACGCGCTGTCCTGGATCGAGCGCTTCAAGCCGAAGCGCGCCGTCATCACCAACATGACCGCGGACGTCGATTACGAGGTGGTGAGGCATAAGCTGCCGGCGGGCGTGGTGCCGGCGTATGACGGTATGCGGCTGGAAACGCGTTGAGCGTGAGTCCTACCAGGCGTAGCGCATGACGGCCTTGCCGGTATAGGACCGCACCTGACTGGCGAATTCGCCGTCGAAGCTTGCGGCCGCGGCCCAGCCGTTGAGCCATTTCAATTCGATCGCCCCGCCCGCAAGCGCTGCGTTCGGTGCCAGCGCCGCCCCGCTGGCGACGTAGCCGAGCCCGGGCAGCGCCTGGAAGGCCGGTGCAACCGTGCTTGCGGCGCTGAAATCATGCGCCCATGTGAGGTGCGTGCGTAAATTCAGCACACCGCCCTGGAGCGCGAAGGACGTGTTGGTGCGCATGCCCAGTTCGCTGCGGCTATCGGTGACACGATCGCTGCCGAAGGCCGCTACAAAGGCGTTCGTAGCAAAAGTCGGTTGGGTCGCATTGGCCGGCAGGCTGAAGGCCATGAACTGTCCAGCGGCGTAGGCGGTCACGCCGAGCCAAGGCGTCGTGAAGCGGTAGCCGGTCTCGACACGGCCGGAATAGGCATTGGCGTTGAAGGCCGCATTGAGTTGGTCGATGCCGGGATGATCGCTGGTGATCGCCTGCCAGCCATAGGCGAGCGCTGTGGCGACATAGGCCTGCCCGACCGTACGCCTGACGAAGGCGCCTGCCTGAAACAGATCGGAGCGGCCGCTGCCGGCGCTGCCGGCGAAATTGGTGCCGCCGCCGGCCATCGCAAAGCCAAGCCGCGTTTGCGGCGACAGGGAGTAATCGGCGCCGACCGCGGTTGCAAAAATCCGGCTCGATGAACCCGCGCCCGGCGCGGCGTTGCTGCCCGCCACTTGCGAGCCGCCGATGCCCGAAGCCCAGACGTTCCAATGCGGCGCATAAGAGGAGCCGGTGAGGGGCATTTTGCCGTAGACGGCCTCGTAGACCTCGCGCCCGACACCGCCGCGCATTCGATCTGACGGGATTGCCGCGTAGGCTGCCAATGTTTCGTCGGCGAGCGCTGGCGAGGCGTCCGCTGCTCGGCCGTCGATCGCAGGATCAAGCAGCGTCTGTGTGAACTGCGTCATTGCGAGGAAAGTCGCTTGCGCGGTTTCGGCCTGCGCCAGCGCCAACGGCCCGGACGGAGATGCCAGGCTGAAGCCGGCGTTCACACCCGAAGGCGGCGCCATGGCCGTAGCAGCGATGCTCGGCTGACTGGTTGGATTGCTGCCGGCGGGAGGTGAGGTCGTGCCGCCCGTGACGACGCTGCTGCTGAGGGCGGCCGCGTTGCCCGCACTCGTGGTCGCTGGCGACGCCGGACCTGCGGGCGTTTGGGTTACTTGCGGGGAAGGTGTGGGAGCGGTGGTCTGCTCCGGCGCAGGCGCACCGACGGGAGCCTCCGGCAGGCCTTGCGCGTGCGCGATGCCCGGCAGCAATCCGATCATCAATAGCGGCGCCAGACGCAAAGATGCGTCTGTGCGCAAGACATATCGCATGAAGCGCCCCACCGAGCCGGTCGCCTCGCCGCGCCAATCGCGCAGCGCCTCGTTCGGGAATCAGCGAATCCGACCTTGCGAAACCGTAGGCGGGCCGGGATTTTTTTCAAATCTTTTCCGGCCGTTTCCGGACTTTCACGGGAACCCGAGCCTCGATCGCAGATAACGGGCGAATCAGGCCGAGATCGCCTTCGCCGAGTCCACCTGGTTGCGCAGCAGGAATTTCTGGATCTTGCCGGTGGACGTCTTGGGGATCGGCCCGAACACGACCGCCTTCGGGGTCTTGAAACCGGACATATGCGAGCGGCAGAAGGCGATGATGTCGGCTTCGCTTGCGCTCGCACCCTCCTTCAGCTCGACGAAGGCGCAGGGCACCTCGCCCCATTTCGCGTCCGGCTTGGCCACGACCGCGGCGAACAGTACGGCCGGGTGCTTGTAGAGGATGTCCTCGACCTCGACCGACGAAATGTTCTCGCCGCCGGAGATGATGATGTCCTTGGAGCGGTCCTTGATGATGACGTAACCGTGCTCGTCGAGCACGCCGAGATCGCCGGTGTGAAACCAGCCGCCTTCGAAGGCCTCTTTGGTGGCCTTGTCGTTCTTCAGATAGCCCTTCATCACGATGTTGCCGCGGAACATGACCTCGCCGATGGTCTCGCCGTCTCGCGGCACCTCCTGCATGGTCTGCGGATTGATGACGGTGACGCCTTCCTCCAGCGGGTAGGGCACGCCCTGCCGCCGCTTCATCCGCGCGCGCTCGGGCGCGGACAGCTCGTCCCAGCCCGGCTGCTCGGCGCAGACGGAGGCAGGGCCATAGACCTCGGTGAGCCCATAAACGTGCGTGAGCTTGATGCCGATGCTTTCGGCGCCCTCGAGCACCGCAACCGGCGGAGCGGCGCCTGCAATCAGGCCGACGACGCGCCGCGCAGCCGTTCCCGTCGAAGTTTCCTTGGGCGCATCGGGTGCGTTGATCAGCGTGTTGTAGACGATCGGCGCGCCGCACATATGGGTGACGCCATGCGTCTTGATCAGTTCGAAGATCTTTGTCGGCTCAACCTTGCGCAGGCAGACGTTAATGCCGGCGGCTGCGGCAATGGTCCAGGGGAAGCACCAGCCGTTGCAATGGAACATCGGCAGCGTCCAGAGGTACACCGGGTGCTGGCCGAGATTGCCGGCGAGGATGTTGCTGACGGCGTTCAAATACGCGCCGCGGTGATGGGTGACCACGCCCTTGGGATTACCCGTGGTGCCCGAGGTGTAGCTCAGTGCGATCGCGTCCCATTCGTCCTGCGGCGGGATCGCGTTGAAGCCGGGATCGCCCTGCGCGACCGCTGCCTCATACTCGATCTCGCCGATGCGCTTGCCACCCTTGAACGAAGCGTCGTCGACGTCGATCACGAACGGCTTTGGTCCCTTCATCTGCGCCAGCGCATCGGTGATGACACCGGCAAACTCGGGATCGACCAGGATGATCTTGGCCGCGCCGTGATCGAGCTGGAACGCGATCGAGGGCGCATCGAGGCGGATGTTCAAAGCATTGAGCACCGCGCCGGTCATGGGGACCGCGAAGTGCACCTCGTTCATCGCCGGCACGTTCGGCAGCATGGCCGCCACGGTGTCACTGGTGCCGATGCCCTTGCCTGCCAGATACGATGCAAAGCGCCGGCACCGCTGATAGGTCTCGGCCCAGGTAAAACTGCGGCCTTCATAGACGGTGCTGACATGGTCGGGATAGACGGCGGCGCTGCGCGCGAGGAAGCTCAGCGGGCTCAAGGGCACGTAGTTCGCGGGCGTCTTGTCCAGGCCGATATTGTAGGGGTTCTGCGTCTCACTCATCGGCACACTCCCTCAACGCTTCAAAGGAATCCGATCGAAATCCACGGGAAGATCGCAACGATAATCAATCCTACGAGCAACGCCAGTAGGTAGCCCCAGATTGGCCTGATGCCTTCGGCGGGGTCAACGCGTCCAATCGCGCAGGCGGCATAATAGCCGACGCCGAAGGGCGGGGCGAACAGGCCGATGCCCATGGCGAGGATGATGACCATGGCATAGTGCACCTCGTGCACGCCGACGGCGCGCGCGATCGGAAACAGAAGCGGCCCGAACAGCACGATGGCGGGAATGCCTTCCAGCACGCTGCCGAGGATGGTGAAGGCCAGGATCGAGACCGCGATGAAGGACGCAGAGCCGCCGGGCAGTCCGGTCATGGCGGACGCAAGCGAGCGCGAGAAGCCCGATTGCGTCAGGCCCCAGGCCATGCCCGTGGCGGTGCCGATGATCAGGAGGATCGCCCCCGACAGCGCGGCAGTCTCGACCAGCATCGGAAACAGCCGTCGCCAGTCGAAGCGGCGGTAGATCAAAAGGCCGACCAGCACGCCATAGACGATACCGATGGTCGAGACCTCGGTCGCGGTCGCGATCCCCTCGACCACGGCGTAGCGGATCACGAGGGGCAGCGCGAGCGCGGGCAGGGCGATGACGAAGGTCTTGCCGATCTCGCCCGCACTGGCGCGGCGGACATGGCTCATGTCCTCGTGGCGGTAGCGCCACCAGACCAGCATGCAGAGCGTCAGGGCGAGCACCCCGCCCGGCAGCAGGCCGCCGGTGAACAGCGCGGCAATCGAGACGCCCGTGACCGAGCCGATGGTGATCAGCACGAGGCTGGGCGGAATGGTTTCGGTCTGCGCGCCGGTGGCCGCGAGCAGGGCGACGAGATCGCCGGGCTTGGCGCCGCGCTGCTTCATTTCTGGGAACAGCACCGGCGCGACCGCGGCCATGTCGGCTGCCTTGGCGCCGGAGATGCCGGAGACCAGGTACATGGCGCCGACCAGCACGTAATGCAGCCCGCCGCGGACATGACCGAGCAGGCTCGCCAGGAACGCGACCATGGCCCGCGCCATGCCGGTCATCTCGATCAAAAGTCCCAGGAATACGAACAGCGGCACCGAGAGCAGGATCAGATGACTCATGCCCTCGTCCATCCGCCCGACCAGCACCATCACCGGCGTGCGCGTGGTCAGCGCAAGATAGCCGAAGATCGCAAGGCCAAAGCCGAACGCAATGGGAACGCCGGCAAAGACGCAGAAGCCGGCGACGCCGACGAAGAATATCACCAGGTTGAGATTGCCGAGCGTCCGCAAGTACGGCTCGGCGAGCCAGAACAAACCGACGACGGCGGCAACGGTCACGGCGGCCGTCAGCACGGTGCGATAGTCGGCGGCGCGCAGCAGGCGCAGCACCGCAAACACCGCCATCAGGCAGATGCCGATCGGTAGCGCAGCGGCGCGCCACATGTTTGAGATCTGCAGCGCGGGCGTCGTGATGAAGCTTTCCTCATAGGCGTAGTCGTAGGACGGCCAGACGATCATCACGAGGAACGCCAGCGCGGCGCAGACCGCCACGAGATCGAGATAGGCGCGCATCGCGGGGCTCGCGCTCGCGACGATCGCCGTCATGCGCATGTGCTCGGAGCGGCGGAACGCCACAGCCGCGCCCAGCATCGCAAGCCACAGGAACAGGATGGATGCGAGTTCGTCCGACCAGATCAGCGGCCGGTGAAAGCCGTAGCGTGCGACGACGCCGGCGAACAGAATGACGATCTCGGCGACCACCAGGATCGCCGCCGGGATCTCGACGATGAAGCCGAGCACGCGCTCCAGCGAAGCCAGAAACGAAGGTCGGCGAGGGGACTGCACAGTCACCTCGCCCACCACCTCGGTCACCTGAACCTCGATGTGAGCCATGACGGCCTTTGTGCGTTACGACAGCTTGCCGACGGCCTTTTCCAGCAGGTCCCAGGCCTGGTCGCCATACTTGCCTTTCCATTCGGCATAGAAGCCGGCGCTACGCAGCTTGTCGCGGAACGGCGCAGTCGTCGGCTGGTTGAAGGTCAGGCCCTTGCCCGCCAGTTCCTGCTGGAGGTTGGCGTTGAGCTTGGCGGTGTCTTCGCGCTCCTTGAGCGCGGCGGCGTTGATATTCTTGGCGACGATGGCGCGGACATCCTGTGGGAGCTTTTCCCAGGCACGGCGGTTCGCCAGGAACCAGAAGCCGTCCCACATGTGGTTGGTCAGCGAGCAGTATTTCTGCACCTCGTAGAGCTTTGCAGTCGAGATGATCGCCAGGGGGTTCTCCTGGCCTTCGACGACCTTGGTCTGGAGCGCCGAATAGACCTCGCTGAAATTGATCGAGGCGGGCGCCGCATCGAACGCCTTGAACATCGAGGTCCATAGCGGCGACACCGGCACGCGGATCTTGAAACCCTTCAGGTCGTCCGGGCCGTTGATCGGCTTGGTCGAGGACGTGGTCTGGCGGAAACCGTTGTCCCAGATCTTGTCCATGACCTCGAGGCCGGCCTTCTTGATCTCGCCGCGTACATGGGCGCCGAGGTCGCCGTCCATGGCCTTCCAGACCGTGGCGTAGTCCGGGAATGCGAAGCCGATGCCGTTGATCGAGGCCGCCGGCACCAGCGTCGCCAGGATCAGGCCGGACAGCGTGAAGAACTCGACGCCACCGGAGCGGATCTGGCTCAGCATGTCGGTGTCCGAGCCGAGCTGGTTGTTCGGGAAGATCTGGAGGTCGAACTTGCCGTCTGTCTCGCTCTTGATCGCCGCGGCCATCTCCTTGGCGCGGATGTTCAGCGGATGGGTGTCCGGCAGGTTGTTGGCGTATTTGTACGCAAACTGGGCCGTCTGGGCGCGCGCCACATGGGGGGCGCCGATACCGCTGAGGACCGCGGTCGCGGCGGAGGCCTTGAGAAGCGTGCGTCGGGAAAAGCTCATCGGGGGGTTTGCTCCCAAAAGGTTTGTTGTTGTTCTGAGACGCAAACCTATACGGACGGAAGGCCATGAGGTCATCTGCGATCTCGCGAGGTGTCGCTTATTGCAGCCGAGCCAAGCCGCGGCAATATCGGCTTTCGCAAGGTGCGTGCACGCCATCAAAATCCGCAAAACAACCCCATGCAAAGCAGAGCCTGATAGCTGATACCAGCTCAATGGCTGCGACGAGTTGAGGGCGCAATCGAATGCGCGATCTCAGGAATTCCACCTAAATGACTGATCTAATTCGATATAAAAACATTCCATAATATACCTTATGCGAATTGCGGATATGGGTGCGCAGATCAGGCCGGACAATTCCGCGGCTACCCGGAACCCTGCTCCCGGCTCACAATCCGCGACCGATCAGCGACCATCCGACGACTGTTAATCGGGTGGTCGCTGCAACGAACACAGGCGATCCAAACCCGCGCTTCAATGGGAGGTCCATCATGCAGGAGCACGTCGCCCGCGGATCTGAGTCCCGCGCCATTCCATTCGATGCCGCCAAGCTCGACCGTCTGATGGAGGCCGCCGGCCTCGACGTCCTGATCGTGACCTCAAAGCACAACGTGCAGTACCTGCTCGGGGCCGAGCGCGCGATCTTCTTCGACTACATGGATGCGATGGGCGTCAGCCGATATCTGCCGGTCCTGGTCTATCCCAAGGGCGCGCCCGGCAAGGCCATCTATGTCGGGCATCGTCTGGAGACCCATCAACGCGCCGTGGCGCCGCCCTGGGTGTCGCAGCTCCGGACCGAGTCGAGCGGCTCGGTCGACGCCGTCACCTGCGCCGTTAACGTCCTGAAGGACGCTGGTGTGCCGGTGAAGCGGGTCGGGGTCGAGATGGCGTTCCTGCCGATGGACGCAGGGAGGGCGCTTGCCGACGCCCTGCCCGGTGCCGAGCTCAAGGACGCGCTTTTCGTGCTGGAGCGCTTGCGTGCGGTCAAGTCGGCGGCGGAGCTTGCCGAGCTCAAGACGGCATCGGAGCTCGTCATCGCCTCCATGCTGGAGGTGATTTCGAAGCACGGTCCGGGCACGACCAAGCGGCAGCTGTCCGACGCCTTGCGCGTCGCGGAGGTGCAGCGCGGGCTGACCTTTGAGTATTGCCTGCTTGCCTGCGGCAACAGCCACAACCGGGCGCCGTCGCCGCAGCGCTGGGAGCAAGGCGACGTGCTCTCGCTTGACTCGGGTGGAAACTACCATGGTTATATCGGCGACCTCGCCCGCATGGCCGTGCTGGGCGAGCCGGACGCCGAGTTGAAGGACTTGCTGGCCGAGATCGAGGTCGTCCAGCGCGCTGCCTTTGCCGCCGTGCGGCCTGGCGCGCTTGGCGGCGCCATCTATGCCGCGGCCGAGCAAGAGTTGGCCAAGATCAGCCAACGTGACTGCACGGACTTCCTGGCTCATGGCATGGGCCTCGTCAGCCACGAGGCCCCTCGCCTGACCGCCAAGGGACCGGTTCCCTACGATGATCCCGACGCACGGCTGCCGCTGGAGCCCGGCATGGTGGTGTCGATCGAGACCACGATGAAGCATCCCAGGCGTGGCTTCATCAAGCTCGAGGATACCGTCGCGGTGACGCCGACGGGCTACGAGATTTTTGGCGAGGGCGGCCGCGGCTGGAATCTCGGTGGGACGCTTTAACGGCGTCGCTCCGATATCCGTCAGCTCTGCTGCTGATGCCGGTAATCCCGTGGGGACAGTCCAACGCGCTGGCGAAAATTGCGATTGAATTCGAGAGGTCGCCGGGCCCTCAGGCATGAGGGCCGCGCATCTTGCCTGGCGGCAACCTTCGGAGCAGACTGCCTGCAACCAAAAATGGCATCGAGAGGAGACGCTGATGCAGGGTTTCGCGCGCGCCGTGGCGACCGTTGTCGCCCTGCTAGCGTTGTCGGTGCCGGCGCGTGCGGACCGCTGGATCGCGAGTTGGACAGGCTCGGCTCAGGGGCCCTATCCGGCAGGGAATGCGACGGCGCAGCCCGAGCTCCGATTTGCCTTCCCCTCTCCGGAGCTGGGCGCTCGGGATCAGAGCTTTCGCCTCGTCGTTCGGCCTGATGTGTGGGGAGGCCAGACCCGCATTCGGCTGTCGAACGTGTTTGGAACACGGCCGGTGACATTCGATGACGTATTCGTCGGCTTGCAGCAGAGCGGCGCCGCCATTGTCGAGGGCACCAATGTTGCGGCTCGGTTCGGCGGCAAGCCCCTCATCACGATCCCTGCGGGCGAAAGCGTTGTCTCCGATCCCGTCACGCTCGGGTTTGTCGGCCCCTCCACCGCGGCGCTGCTCAGAGGCCGGAAGCTTGCAGTCAGCTTTCACGTGGCCGGAGAGAGTGGTCCGATGACGTGGCACGCAAAGGCGCTGACCACATCCTATCTGACCGCGCCCGGCGATGGTTCCAGGAGCAGCGAGATCGCCGAGGCCGGCTTCCCATTCTCGACTACCTCTTGGTACTTTCTGGATGAGGTCGACATGAGTGTCGCCGATGGCACCCAATTGATCGTCGCCTTCGGCGACTCAATCACGGACGGCACCGGGACCACGATCAACGGCGATGACCGCTGGCCAGACGTCCTGTCGCGCCGCTTGCATGCGCGTTTCGGTGACGAATACGTCGTCGTCAATCAGGGCATCGGTGGCAACCAGGTCGCAGGCCCGTCGGATTATTCCCCGGACAAGCCGTTTGCGGGCGGCCCTTCGGCAATCTCGCGGCTCGACCGTGACGTCATCAGCCTGCCGGGCGTCGCTGCGGTGATCTGGATGGAAGGCATCAACGACTTCGGGGCGGCCGATGCGGCCGTGAAGACGGTAGAGGACGGCTATTCCAGCGGCGTCGCGCGGCTGCGCGAGCGCATCCCCGGCGTGACGATCGTTGCCGCGACCCTGACATCGGCGCTGCACAGCATCATCGTGACGCATGGCCGCGAGGAGGTCGATGCCAAGCGCAAGACGCTCAACGAGTTCCTGCGCACGAGCAAGATTTTCGACGGCGTCGTCGATTTCGACGCGGTGACGTTCGATGCCGCGACCGGCGAGATCAAGGCCGCGATGCAGCCCAATTCATCGACGGGTGGACCGGGCGACAAGCTCCACCCCAACCGCGCAGGATATGCCGCGATGGGCACTGCGATCGAACTGGAGATGATCACGGCGCGTAAATAGTGCTTCCGTCGGTCATGCTTTCAGGAGCGCCCACGCATTTTTCGGCGAGACGCGCACCAAGACTATCGCAACGGCAATAGCTCGATCTGGCTCTGCGCCTTCTTGATGGCCGTTGCGAACCAGCTTTGGTTTGGGGCCGCCTTGGCGAAGCACGCCGTGTATGCGGTCATCGCGTGGTCCTCGCGGGCCATATCGCCCCGCGGGTCCTTCTTGTTGAGGGGCTTTGCCATCATCTGTTTCCAGACCTGCTCGCAGGCCGGGATCTCTGCCGTCTTCACGGCGTCGCGGACCGCGACGAAAAAGACATTCTCGCCCTGGATCACGACCACGTCGATTTCGCTAGGCAGCCCCTTGATCTCGCCATTGCCGCGCAGGCCCAGCACGGCGATCGCGATACTCGCCGCTGCAGGCTTGGTGATCGGCAGCTCCGCATATTTGGCGAAGGCGGCGTCCTGGATGGCAGCATAGTAGAACTCTTCCGATTTGAACGCGGCGTCGATCTCCTGCGGCATGCTGTCTTTGCGGTGATCGCCGAGCCAGTGCTTGAGCAGCCCCGTGGTCGTCACCACGACGTTCGTCTTGTCGCCTTCGCTCCTGAAAACGAGCCCGTCGAGATGGCCGAAGCCGATGTCGTCCTTGTACAGCGTGTCGACGTTGGAGGTTGCCTCGGCGGGAAGCCCCTTGATCGTCACAGGTCCGATAAGGCCGCGCAGCACCTCAGACAGCTCCTTGATTGCTGCGTCGTGCTGCTTGTTGGTTTCGTCGTTTTCGGGAGCCTTGGCGAATTTTGCGATGTAGCGATCACGCAGATCAAGGTAGTGCTGCTCTGGAGAAGCCGCACGCGCGTTGGTGGCGAGTATGAGCAGGCAGACGAGGCTAAGCCATTTCATGAGGGTCCCGCGGAGGTAAGGGCTGTCTCCCTTTGTGCCCGGATTCCGCGGGAAGGTTCATCGGCGGAGAAGAAGCTGGCCTCGCAGCGTTAGGGCTGATGACCCAATTTCACGATCATTTTCGGGTGACGTTCACTCAAGGCCCTCAACGCAAGCAAGCTCTTCCGTTCCTCTTCCCGGTCGAATGTAAAACTCCCAGGTTCGACGCTGTGCTCCCAGCCCCAGCGCGTGTGGCAAGCGTCGCCAGTGAGGAGCACCGGACCTGTCGGCGTTCGGGCGAGATAGGAAACATGGCCCGCCGTGTGTCCGGGAGTCAGGATTGCGAACAACGAGCCGTCACCGAAGACATCGATCACCCCTTTGAAAGTCCCGTCCGGATCCTTGGTAAACTGAAATTCCTGTATGGCTGGCCGGCCCTCAAAGAAGGCGTTTTCCATCCCCTCGACGAAGACGTTCTCGAACTTCTTCTCCCCGGCCTCTCCAGGACCTGTATAGAACGGCACATCGTTCGGAATGTCCGGCATCCCGGAGATATGATCGAGATGAAGATGGGTCATGAGCACCCCTTTGAGGCGAGCCGCTTCCGATTTGATGATCGACAGAGGGTCTTGCCGGACTTGCATCTTGTCGAGCTTTGCGAAGTTCCGCACCACCCATCCGACCCCCAAGCTCTTGGGGTCCTCGACAAACCGCTTCGAAACACCGGTGTCGACCATATAGAATCCTTCGGTCGGATGTTTCACAAGATGGGTGTAGATCTGGATCGGCTCCTCGTGATCCGTGAGCCCTGCCTGCACGGCTTGGGGGTCCTTCAGATTGAGCAGCCCCGATAGATCGGCGACCCAATCCGCGCTGGCAACCGTCTCAACCTCGATGGGGCCCGGCTTATCAATCAGCGCTTCCATGGCCGACGAGCTGACAGGCTTGCCGAGACCGGCATGCTGCGTTGGATGGGATGTCTGTGCGCATGCGGAAAGCGCGACAATGGCAAGGGCGCCAATGAAAAGGAGTCCTGATTTGCGGAGCATGATTGTCTTCCTCGTTTCTGCTGCCGCTTTTGCCCTGGACCGATAGAATAGCAATCGCCTAAGTTCCTATGTTGCCATACATAATTGGATAGCTCCGGCTGAGCCTGAGGAGTGAACGTGGACCTGCAATGGGATGACCTCCGCATTTTTCTGGCCATTTGCGACGCCGGGAGCTTGAGTGGCGCGGCGCGACGCCTCAAAGTCAGCCAACCCACTTTGAGCCGCAGGATCGCAGAGATGGAGTACGGACTCGGCGAGCCGCTTTTCGTCCGCAAGAGCCAGGGCATCGCCTTGACAAAAGCAGGTACGGGGCTGCTTCCCGCCGCGCAAGGCATGGCGCAATGGGCGACCGAAGCCAATCGCTCACTCGATGCGAAGAACTCGCCCGTGAGCGGCCGCGTGCGCATCACGGCGGCCCCCTCGTTCGCTTTCGATTTCCTGGCGCCGATCGCGGAGAAGCTCAAGAGAAAGCATCCACAGATCACGCTCGAAGTTCTGGCCAGCACGCAACGCTTGAATCTCTCGCTCGGCGAGGCGGACATCGCACTCAGGAGACATCCGTCCGATGATCCTGATCTGATCACGGTCGATGAAGTTGTCGTTCCGATCGGCGCGTATGCGAGCAGGGATTACGCACGCAGACTGCCCGCGAAATACGATTTCCGCGACCTCGACTGGATCGCATGGGCGGGAGAGCGTGAGATGACGAGCCCGAATCCGGAGCTAGCGGCCAGGATCGCGGACTTTCGTCCCGCTTTCACGTCCGACGATTACAGCGTACAGGTCGCGGCCTGCCAGGCAGGCGTCGGTGCGATGATCCTTCTGAAGACGTCCCATCGACTCAGGCGACCGGGCGAACTCGTCGAGCTCAAGCTCGAGCTTCCAGCCTCGCTCCGCGCAGAACTCGCTATCATCTGCCACAAGCGCATGGCGGATCTCCCCAAAGTCAGAACCGTCGTGGACCTGCTCAGGCAAGAATTCGCTGATCTGAGGAAGGACCAAGAGAGGCCCAAAGGCGCGAAGGAACTTCGACAGGCGCCGGCAATGATCCCAGGTCAGGCAAGAACCAGGAAGAAAGCGCCACCCGCCCTCTCCTCGCGCGGGCGCTAGCGACGGCCGCCGACCTCGTCGATCCGGCGCAGTATGTCGGCGGGATCGTCATAGACGCGGAAGGCGCCGGATTGGCGCAGCTCGTCCGGCCCGTAGCCGCCGCTCAAGAGGCCGACGCCCAGCGCGCGGCAGCGGACGGCCGCCATCATGTCCCAGACGCTGTCGCCGACCACGACCGCCGTCTCGATCGGCGCATTGAGCCGCGCCGCGGCAGCGAGAAACAAATCGGGATCGGGCTTTGCATATTTGACCTGGTCGCGCGTCACCACGGGCGTGCGTTGCGGATCGACGCCGAGCGAAGCGAGGTTCACGGCCGCGGTCTCCATCCGGCCGCTGGTTGCGATCGCCCATGGGATTTTCGCTTCCGACAGCCATTGCAGCAATTCACGCGCGCCCGGCAGCGGACGATCTGGCCTGCCTGCTGCTGGTAGGATGCCGCGTGCGCGCGGCGCAGCCGGTCGATGCGCTCCTCGCTGATCTCCACCCCGATCTCGCGCAGAAGCTGGTTGGTGAAGAGACCACCGCTCATGCCGATCTTGCGATGGATGCGCCAGACCGAGAGCTCGATGCCCTCGGCATCCAGCGCGTGCTTCCAGGCGAGTACGTGCTGATAGACGCTGTCGACCAGCGTGCCGTCGAGGTCAAACAGGAAGGCCGGTTCGATGCGCATGCAAGCTCTCCATCTGATCGTAGCGGCGGAGCGCCCTCGCCTCCGCCACGACATGGAAGCATACGATCGAGACGATAGCTTGTTCCTTTTGGCGTCAGCGATGCCGCAGCCGGCGATTGACCCGCTGCGCCAGGTAGTCGCCAGCGGACTGGACCGCCTGCACCAGCGCAATCAGCACGACCACGACGGCGAGCATCATCTCCGGCATGAAGCGCTGGTAGCCGTAGCGGATTCCGAGATCGCCAAGCCCGCCTCCTCCGACCGCGCCGACCATCGCGGAGTAGCCGAGCAGGCTGACGACCGCGAGCGTGAGAGCGAGGACGAGGCCGGGCAGCGCCTCGGGGATCAGCACCTTGAACACGATCTGGAGCGGCGAGGCGCCGAACGAGGACGCCGTCTCGATCAGGCCGGCATCGACCTCGCGGATCGCGGCTTCGACGAGTCTTGCGATGAACGGCGTCGACGCAATCGTCAGCGGCACGATCGCCGCCGTCGATCCGATCGACGTGCCCGCGACGAGCCGCGTGAACGGAATGATCGCGACCACCAGGATGATGAACGGCGTCGAGCGCGTCGCGTTGACGACCATGCCGAGCACGGCATTGACCGCAGGCGCGGCGAACAGCTCGCCCTTGCGGCTGGTCGCCAGGAACACGCCGATTGGCAGTCCGAAGACGGTGCCGAGCAGTGCGGCGATCGAGACCATGAACAGGCTTTCGCCGGTTGCCTGGACGATGAGATTGATCATTTCAGGCGACATGGCCGAGACGCTCCGAATTGAATTGATGCTGCGCGAGCCAGGCCAGCACCTGCTGTGCCGCCCCCTCGCCGCCTGGAATTCCGATCGTCAGCGAACCGACATGCTGGCCGCCGATCTCGTCGATGCGCGCCGCGAGCAGCGCCACGTCGATGCCAACTTCGCGCGCGAGCCGCGCGACGAGCGTATCGCCCGCGCCCGTGCCGCGCACCTGGACGCGGATCACGGCCTGCCCGCCCGCAACCGGCTGCGCCGTGAGGCGCGAGGCCAGCGACACCGGCAGGCTGTCGCCAACCACCTCCGCGATGAAGGATTGCGTAATGGGATGCGCAGGCTTGGTGAAGATGTCGGCGACGTGGCCGCGCTCGACGATGTGGCCGGCATCGATCACGACCACCTCCTTCGCGAGCTGCCGCACCACGGACATCTCATGCGTGATCAGCACGATGGTTACGCCGAGCTCGCGATTGATGTTCGCGAGCAGATCGAGGATCGCGCGCGTGGTCTGCGGATCCAGTGCCGAGGTCGCCTCATCCGACAGCAGCACGTTAGGGCGCGTCGCGAGCGCCCGTGCAATGCCGACGCGCTGCTTCTGGCCGCCGGAGAGCTCCGAGGGATATCGGTCGGCCTTGTCGGCGATGTCGACGAGCGCGAGCAACTCGGCAACACGCGCCTTGATCTCGGCCTTCGGCCAGCCGGCTATTTCCAGCGGCAGCGCGATGTTGTCGGCGGCAGTGCGCGAGGACAACAGGTTGAAGTGCTGGAAGATCATTCCGATCGAGCGCTGCGCGAGCCGCAAGCTCCGGCCGGCGAGCACGGAGATGTCGCGGCCGTCGACCACGACGCGGCCGGTGGTCGGCTTCTCCAGCCCGTTGATCAGGCGCACCAGGCTCGACTTGCCTGCGCCTGAACGGCCGATCACGCCGGTGATCGATCCGCGCGCAATGGCGAAGTCGATGTCCTGCAAGGCATGGACGCCCGGCTTGTCGCGATAGGCCGGATAGATCTTCGAGATGCCTTCGAACCGGACCATGGCGTCGGGCGCATCGCCCGGCGAAATCGCTGCGTGTGCCCCGATCGGTTCCCCGACCGCGAGCGCTTGATGTGCATTCATTCGAAAATCTCTCATTCGCAAGACATCGCCGGCTCGAGCAGCCAGGCGAGGCCGCAGCGGTGGTTGGCGTCAGGCGAGCGGAATTGCCGGACTGCGCGCTGCGTTGCAGCAAGGACAATCGTCCGATCCGGTCCGTCTTGCAATCGCAGATATTCGGGCCGTGCTAGGCAAAGCTTTCCCGATTTCTCTCCGTCGGAGAAAAACTCGTTCGCGCTCTGTCCTAGCCTCCGCGGAGCTGCAACCACGGCAGCACGATCACGAGCAGGCCGGCAAAATAGATCAGCCCGAAGATCAGGCCAAAGCTCCAGAACTGGCCTTTGCCGATATAGCCGCTGCCGAAATACATCGGCGCCGGCCCGGTGGCGTAAGGCGAGATCACGCCCATCAGGCCCAGCGAATACATGCAGAGCATCGCAAGCGTCGTGACCGGAAGCCCGGCGATGCCGGAGCCCACCGCCAGCACCACCGGCAGCACGGCCGCCGCGTGCGAGGTGATGCTCGAGAAGAAATAGTGGATCCAGAAGAACAGCGCGACCAGCATGATCATCGCCGTTGACGGCGACAGCACGGCGAGCGGCTTTGCATATTCGTTCGCGAACCATTTGATGAAGCCGATCTCGTTCAGGCCCGAGGCCAGCGTCAGCAGCGAGGTGAAATAAAAGAACACCTCCCAGGCGCTCTTCTCGCTGACGATGTCGTTGAACTCGACGATGCCGGTGACCAGCATCAGGGAGATCACGATGAACACAACCGTGGTGGCGTTGATGAAGTTTGAGCCGAGGATGGGCAGGCTGATGTCGGGCGTCGATCCCGTGATCCACAGGAACATCGCGAGCACGATCAGGCCCAGCATGATCCATTCGTGGCGCGACATCGGCCCCATCGTCGCCAGCTCCCTGCTGGCCCATTCGGAGATCTCGGGGCTCCGCTTCACCTCGGGACGGCAGATGGCATAGCTCAGAAGCGGCACCAGCAGCATCAGGAGGATGCCGAGCGGCGCAAAGCCGATGAACCACTGCGCCCAGCTTACGTCGATGCCTGCGGTCCTCTTGGCGATGGCGAGCGCCGCGGCATTGGGCGCAAGCGCGGTGAAGAACAACGAGCTCGTGACGGCGGTCGCCGCGAACGCGGTCCACATCACATAGGTGCCGATCTTGCCAGCGGTCGGGCCGGGCTCGGAGCCGTAGATACGCGGAATGTTGCTGATGATGGGATAGACGATGCCGCCGCTACGCGCCGTGTTCGAGGGCGTTGCCGGTGCCAGCAGGAAATCCGACATCGCGACCGCATAGCCGAGCCCGAGCGTGTTGCCCCCTAGGCTGCGTACCAGCACGAGCGCGATGCGCCGGCCAAGCTGGCTCTTGCGGTAGCCGATCGAGAACACGAACGCACCGACGATCAGCCACACCGTGCTCTCGGCAAAGCCCGCCAGCATCCAGCGCAGCGATTTCGTCGGATCGGGGTCGATGTAGCCACTGATACCGGCGACCGTCAGCCCGATCAGGCCGACGGCGCCGACCGGCATCGACTCCAGGATGAGACCGGTGATGACGGCCGCGAACACCGCGAAATAGTGCCACTGATTGGCGTTGAGACCTTGCGGCACCGGCCACAGGTAGATCGCAAGCCACACCACGAGCGGGGCGTACAGCTTCCAGCGAAATGCCTTCGCCTCCGGTGCCTTCGCGCCGACCACCTTCGCGTCATCCGGCGTTGAGTCTGCCTTCATGAGCTCTCCCCCTCAATTCCCGTGGCATTGTACCGGCTCGTTGACCGAGGCTCAGCCGGCCCCACGGGGCCGTGCACGGATAGTACAATGCGATCAATGGCCGCGCGAGGCCAGCCTGCCGGCGAGGTCACAAACACGTGGCGTCATCCGGTTCGCGGGGTCTCGACAGGCTCGGACCGAAGCGCCTATCTTGCCGGGCATGAGCAGCGAACACGACCACCATCATCACGATCATGACCATTCGGAACTCTCCGAAACCGAGCTGCGGGTGCGCGCGCTCGAGAGCATTTTGACCGAAAAAGGCTACGTCGATCCGGCCGCGCTGGATGCGATCATCCAGGCCTTCGAGACCAGGATCGGCCCGCACAACGGCGCGCGCGTCGTCGCCAAGGCCTGGACTGATCCCGCCTTCAAAGAGGTCCTGCTGGAGGACGGCAGCAAGGCGATCGGCATGCTCGGCCATGTCAGCCGCGTCGGCGATCACCTGGTCGTGGTCGAGAATACGCCCGAACGCCACAACATGGTCGTGTGCACGCTGTGCTCCTGTTACCCCTGGGAAATGCTGGGGCTGCCGCCGGTCTGGTACAAGGCTGCGCCCTATCGTTCGCGTGCGGTGAAGGATCCGCGCGGCGTGCTCGCCGATTTCGGCGTGACGGTGCCGAAGGAGACGGAAATCAGGGTCTGGGACTCGACCGCCGAAACGCGCTTCCTGGTGCTGCCAATGCGGCCCGAGGGCACGGAAGGCTGGAGCGAAGCGCAGCTCGCCGAGCTCGTGACGCGCGATTCCATGATCGGCACCGGCTTTGCGAAGACGCCGGGAGCGCCGTCATGAACGGCGTGCACGACATGGGGGGCATGGACGGGTTCGGCAAGGTCGAGCCCGAGCCGAACGAGCCGACCTTCCACGCGGACTGGGAAGCCCGCGTCCTCGCCATGGTGCGCGCGATGGGCGGCGCCGGAGCCTTCAACATCGACACCTCGCGCTTCTATCGCGAGACCCTGCCGCCGCACGTCTATCTCTCGAGCTCCTATTACCAGAAATGGTTTTTGGGGCTCGAGGAGATGCTGCTCGACAAGGGCTATATCGCGAAGGAGGACGTCGCGGCTGGCCATGCGGTGACGCCGGCAAAGCCGCTTAGGAATGGCAAGTTCGAGGTCGACGATCTCGAGCGGATCATGGTGCGCGGCAAGTTCGCCCGCCCCGCCCCAGTGCCGGCGCGTTTCAATATCGGCGATCGCGTGCGCGCGAAGAACATCCATCCGGCGACGCATACACGGCTGCCGCGCTATGTGCGCGGCCATGTTGGCGTGGTCGAGCGCAACCATGGCTGCCAGGTGTTTCCGGATTCGGCCGCGATGGAATTGGGCGAAAATCCGCAATGGCTCTACACGGTGGTGTTCGAGGGGCGGGATCTCTGGGGCGCGGATGGCGATCCGACCTCGAAGATCTCGATCGATGCGTTCGAGCCCTATCTGGATCCGGCGTGATGAGTACCGCCGCCGCTGCGAGAGCGACTGCGGCCGTCCCAAGCATTCCCCGAGATGACGACGGTCCGGTGTTCCGCGCGCCCTGGGAGGCGCAGGCCTTCGCGATGGCGCTGACATTGCACGAGCGCGGCGTCTTCACCTGGAGCGAATGGGCCTCAGCGCTCGCAGAGGAGATCAGGCGCGCCCAGGCTGCGGGCGATCCCGACACCGGCGAGACCTACTATCTGCACTGGCTTGCCACGCTGGAAAAACTGGTCGCCACCAAGGGCGTCACCTCGACGGAAACCCTGCACCGCTACCGCAATGCCTGGGATCACGCCGCCGACCGCACGCCACACGGCCAGCCGATCGTGCTCAGGGCGGAGGATTTCGGCTAGTCGCCCCAACCCACTGTCTTTCCCCGCGAAAGCGGGGAATCCAGTACGCCGCGGCTCCTCCGTATCCCACAACCGCCTCTGGAATACTTGTATGGGCTTGGTCAAGGATGAGTGGTTGTTAGATCATTTCAGATCATCTCCTTGTTCG
>NZ_JBANAZ010000074.1:0-46260 GCF_059803455.1 Bradyrhizobium sp. UFLA05-108
AGCATTGTCGTCAGCGTATCCAGATAGGCGGAGGTGGCGGGTCGGTTGACCGACAGATCGATCAGGCCCGCCTCATCGCTGGGAGCGGATTTGAAACCACCCTCCTCCGCGTCGCGCGAAGCGATGAGCGTCCCGCGGCCGGGACGAGCTTCGACGAGCCCACGCTGCTGCAAGGCCGAGAAGGCGCGCGTCACGGTCGTGACATTGATGCCGAGCGCACGCGCGATTTCACGATACGGGGGCAGCTTGTCGCCGCTCGCCAGTTCGCCGCTGGCGATGCGCGCGCCGATGGCATCCGCCAGACGTTGATAGAGCGGTTGATCGCCGGCCGGCAGTTCCAGATTCTCAAGCATTCCTTTTCCGGCGTCCCGGAGTCCTCGTTTGCCCGCGTTTTCTTATCACACGGCCCGGCGCCATACAAATAATCTTGTATGCACCGAATCTGAGCAAAAAGAGCGAATTTGGTCGCATTGTATGACGTATAATTGGAGTTGACCGCACGATCCGTCGAATATATCGTCACCCAAATCCAAGTTGTATGGCATTACAACTTGACAAGCACCGCGAACAGCAGCGCCTCGACGCGATCTCTCGCAAAGGGGCCGAAGCACGGGGAACGGTCATGACGATGGCGGCAAAGGTTGCGGGCGCACCTGCAATTGGGGGGCAAGCGGACGCCAGATTCGTCGAGTTCGTCGACGTCGAGAAGTCCTACGGTACGTTTCGCGCAGTCCGTAGTCTGAACTTGTCCATCGGTCGCGGCGAGTTCCTGACGCTGCTCGGCCCGTCTGGCTCGGGCAAGACGACCACGCTGAACATGTTGGCGGGATTTGAACGGCCAACCCAAGGCGTCATCACCTTGGACGGGAAGTCGGTCGACCGCCTGCCGCCCTATGAGCGCAACATCGGCATGGTGTTCCAGAACTACGCCCTGTTTCCCCACATGAGCGTAGCCGACAACGTCGCTTTTCCCCTTTCCGTCAGGAAAATGCCCAAGCAGGAAATCGCCTCCCGGGTCATGCGCGCGCTGGAGATGGTGCGCCTGGGGCAATTCAAGGATCGCAAACCCACTCAGCTGTCGGGAGGACAGCAGCAGCGCGTCGCGCTGGCTCGCGCACTCGTATTCCAGCCGGCGCTCGTCCTGATGGACGAACCACTCGGCGCTCTCGACAAGAAGCTACGCGAGCACATGCAGATCGAGCTGAAGCAAATTCACGAAATGCTCGGCGTCACGATTGTCTACGTGACCCACGATCAGAGCGAAGCGTTGACGATGTCGGATCGCGTCGCGATATTCGAAAGCGGAGCCATCGTTCAGATCGGCACGCCCGATCAACTGTACAAGGAGCCGGCGACCGCGTTCGTGGCCAGCTTCATCGGCGAGAACAATGCGCTCGAGGGCGTTGCCGAACGCGTCAGCAACGGTCAGTGCCTCGTTGCGCTCCCGACGGGATTGCGAGCGACCGCACGATCCATCGGCGACATCCGCCCCGGCGCACCGGTGCATCTCGCGATTCGCCCGGAGCGCATCGGATTGTCCGCTACTACGGGAGGAGCGGAGAATCATTTCCGGGCCAAGGTCGACGGCCGCATCTACCACGGCGACCATCAGCGCCTGCTCGCGCGCCTGCCGAGCGGACAGGTTTTGACGGTGAAGATCGACGCGGAGGCGGCGCTCGCAACAGGCGACACGATCGATCTTTGCTGGCCTGCCTCGGAATGCCGGGCCTTTCCGACCGGCGCGTCCGCCAATGCAGTTTAGTAAGCTCAGGGAGATACCCATGACACGAGTGTGCAGAACGGCCTTAGCCTTGGCGAGCGCGGCGATCGTTTCGCAATGGCAGCCCGCGAACGCTGAGGAGCTTACGGTCATGGCGACAGGGGGCGCCTGGCAGACCGCGCTGCGTCAAGCTTGGTTCGAGCCCTTCGCCAAGAAAGCCAACATCAAACTCAACGAGCAGGAATACACGGGCGAGCTTGGCAAGATCAAAGCAATGGTCGAGACCGGCAATGTCCCTATTGATCTCGTGACCGTCGAAACTTCGACGGTTCTTCAGGGCTGCGACGCAGGGGTCCTGATCCGTCTCGACTATTCAAAGATCGCCGACCGGTCGAAATTCCTCCCCGGCACGGCACTCGATTGCGGCGTCGGTATCGACGTTTACGGCGACGTTCTTGCCTATGACACGACGGTGCTGAAGGAGGCCCCGACTTCGGTTCTCGACATTTTCGACACGAAGAAGTTTCCTGGCAAGCGCGCCATGCGCAAGGCGCCAGCGCAGAATCTCGAGTGGGCGCTGATGGCCGACGGCGTGCCGATCGACGACGTATATAAAGTACTGGCGACCCCGGCCGGCGTCGATCGCGCCTTCAAAAAGCTCGACAGCATCAAGAAGGACATCGTTTGGTGGGAGGCTGGTGCACAGCCGCCGCAACTCCTGGCTTCGAAAGAAGTCGTCATGACGACCGCGTGGAACGGGCGCATTCAAAACGCAATCGACCAGGATCAGCGGCCATTCGTGATCGTTTGGAATAACCAGATTGTCGAGTACGACATGATCGCGATCCCGAAGGGCGCCAAGAACCAGGATCTGGCCTACAAATATCTCGCCTACGCCGCCGAGCCCGAGGTGAGCGCGCAGTTGGGCCGCTTCATCCCCTATGGCCCGGTGCGGGCCGACGCAACTGCATTCGTCCCCAAAGAAGTTCTGCCGAAGCTCCCGACCGCGCCGGATCACATGAAGACCTATCTGGTGAGCGACGTCGAATTCTGGGGCGACCAGGGCGAGGACCTCGTGAAACGCTTCAACGCGTGGCTCGCCCAGTAGGCGGCAATCGCCTGACGCCCGGCTCATGGCGGATGCAAGGAGCGCAAGATGACATCGATCGCAATGCCCGCAATCAGGGGAAGAGAGCACAGCGAGAGCCTTCGTCCGCTGGCGCTGGCTGCCCCGCTCCTGCTGCTGTTGATCTTCAGCTTCGGTGCGCCGATTGTCGCACTGCTCTCACGAGCCGTTTATGAGCCGACGATCGCCAATGCGTTGCCGCATACCATCGATGCGCTGCGTTCGGATAACGGAGCGGGCGTGCCGAACGACGCTGCGTTCCTTGCTCTTGCAGCGGACCTTAAGCAGGCGCAGGCAGCGGGTGCGGTCCCTGAGTTCGCCAAGAGCCTCAACACCCGCCTGCCCGGCGCGCGCAGCCAGGTGCTACGTCTCGCCCGGCTGGCAAGCCAGGATCAGGCGACAAGCAAGGAGGCAATAATCAAGTCAGCGCCGCTCCTCGGCGAAGCGAAAAGCTGGACGGCGATCCGGGCGGGAACGCATCGGTTCACCTCGTTTTACCTTCTCAGCGCCTTTGATTTGCGATGGACGGACGAAGGAACGATTGGCGCGGTTCCCTCCGGCCAGGCGGTTTTCTTGCGCGTATTTGGTCGGACCTTTCTGGTTGCCACGCTCGTTACCCTCGCCACTTTGGCGCTCGGCTTTCCCCTCGCCTACCTGATCACCCACCTACGTCCGGCAACTGCCGCGGTGGTTCTCGTTCTGGTTCTGCTGCCGTTCTGGACGTCGATCCTTGTCCGAACGGCTGCCTGGACGGTACTGCTTCAGAAATATGGCCTCCTCAACGATCTCCTGCTGTGGCTCGGCCTGACATCGGATCGTCTCGAATTGATGTACAGCCGCGCGGGACTGATCATCGCGATGACGCATATCCAGTTGCCCTTCACGCTGCTCCCGATTTACAGCGTGATGCGTTCGGTCCCCCCATCGCTGATGCGCGCCGCGCAATCGCTCGGCGCCCGCCCACTCACCGCTTTCTGTCGGGTCTATCTCCCGCAGGTCGTTCCGGGCGTTCTCGCCGGCTGTCTGCTCACCTTCATTTTGTGTCTCGGCTATTACATCACGCCGGTCCTGATCGGTGGGGCGAGCGACCAGTTGATCAGCAACTTCATCGCCAACTACGTCAACGCGGAACTGAATTGGGAGATGGCGGCGGCGCTCAGCTTCGTCCTGCTCGCCTCGACCCTCGGCCTCTATGTAGCCATGACCCGTTATCTCGGTCTCGATCTCTTCAAGATGGGGTAAAGCCATGCTGCTTTCGCCATATCCGACCACCGGCGAACGGCTTCGCGTGGCCGCGCTCTGGTTCTGGTGCGTTCTCGTCCTCATCTTTCTGGTCGTGCCGATCTTCGTACCCGTGCCCCTCTCCTTCAACAGCGGATCGTTCTTTACCTTCCCGCTCGCCGGATTCTCGACCCGCTGGTACGAAGTCGTGCTCGGTACGCCGCGCTGGCGGGCTGCTATCGGCAATAGTCTGCTGATCGGCTTCGGAGCGACCATCCTGGCGACGATACTCGGGACCCTCACCGCGATAGGCCTGTCAGACCCGAAATTCCCTGCGCGCCGTTTCGTCGTCCCACTGCTGATCTCGCCGCTGATCGTCCCGGTCGTGGTGACCGCTGTCGGCACCTATCTCTTCTATGCCAGAATCGGTCTCGCCAATACTTACGCCGGGATCGTTCTTGCTCACACGGTCCTTGCAAGCCCGTTCGTCGTGGTGACCGTCGGTGCCAGCCTCACGGGCTTCGATCGGAATCTGATGCGTGCGACGGCGATCCTGGGCGCCAAGCCGCTCACCGGATTCTTTCGGGTGATGCTACCGCTGATCCTGCCCGGCGTGCTCTCCGGGGCGGCTTTTGCCTTCGTTACGTCATTCGACGAGGTCGTCGTCGTGCAATTTCTCGCCAATGCAGATCAACGAACTCTACCGCTCGAGATGTTCACCGGCCTGCGCGAACAGCTAAGCCCGGCCATTACCGCCGCAGCGACGCTGATGATGGCGCTATCGATCCTGCTTTTGATCGTCGCCAATCTCCTGGCGCGGCGCTCGCGCCGGGACGCCGGCGTCCTCGCTGAATGAAGACGTCTGACAAAACGTCTCACGCCATGAGGAGCCCCGCATGTCTTACAGCACGACGCTTGGCGGCACACGCTGGACCTTTGCGGATCTGAAGACGCTTCTCGGCAAAGCGTCGCCGGCCCGCTCCGGCGACGTGCTGGCTGGCGTCGCGGCTCAGAGCGCCATCGAGCGCGTGGCCGCTCAAACTGCGTTGGCCGATCTTCCGCTCAAGACCTTTCTGAACGTTGCACTCATTCCTTATGAGGAGGATGAGGTTTCGCGCCTTATCTACAACAGTCATGACCTCGCGGCCTTTGCGCCGATATCGCATTTGACCGTCGGCGAGTTTCGGGAATGGCTCCTGGACGAAAAGACGACAACGGCCGATCTCACGCGGCTTGCTCCGGGGTTGACGCCCGAAATGGTCGCCGCCGTTTCCAAGATCATGCGCGCGCAAGATCTAATCGTCGTCGCCGCCAAGTGCCGTGTTATAACGGCCTTTCGCAACACGATTGGGCTTACGGGCCGCCTATCCACTCGTCTTCAGCCAAACCATCCGACTGACGATTCGCGCGGCATCGCTGCCAGCCTCCTCGATGGGCTCATGTTCGGCATTGGCGACGCCGTGATCGGCGTCAATCCTGCGACAGACGGCTTGGACGACTACATGCGGATCGTTGCCTTGCTCGACGACGTCAGGCAGCGTCTCGATATCCCGACACAGACCTGCTGCTTGGGTCACCTCACGACGGCGATGCGAGCGATCACCGCAGGCGCCCCCGTCGATCTCGTCTTTCAGTCGATCGCCGGCTCGGAAAAGGCCAATCGCAGTTTCGGAATTGATCTAGCGCTGCTCGCGGAGGCCAATGACGCCGCACTCTCCCTGGGCCGCGGGACTGTCGGTCGAAACGTAATGTATTTCGAGACGGGACAGGGCAGCGCCCTCTCCGCCGACGCCCATTTCGGTGTCGATCAGCAGACGATGGAGACACGCGCGTATGCCGTGGCCAGACGATTCAATCCGCTCCTGGTCAACACAGTCGTCGGCTTCATCGGCCCGGAATATCTCTACAACGGCAAGGAAATCACGCGAGCCGGCCTGGAGGATCATTTCTGTGGCAAGCTGCTTGGCCTGCCGATGGGTTGCGACGTCTGCTACACGAACCATGCGGAAGCCGACCAAGATGACATGGACGCGCTGCTCACGCTGCTGAGCGCCGCCGGCGTCGCCTTCGTCATCGCCGTTCCCGGCGCAGACGACGTCATGCTGAACTATCAGAGCCTGGCGTTCCACGACGCTCTCTACATTCGCGGAACACTCGGAAAGCGAACCGCTCCCGAATTCGAAGCGTGGCTGCAGCGCGTGGGCGTCATCGATCAGGCCGGTCGAGCGCTCGAAAAGTCCCCCACCTCCGCGATCGCGCCAGCGATCACACTGATCGAATCGATGGTGGGCTGATGCAGGACGACCGGTCAGATAGCGGCGATCGAGCTCCACAAGCGAGCGGCGGACTGGAGCGCCTGCGTAGCTTCACGCCCGCCAGGATCGGATTGGGACGAGCCGGCTCCGGGCAATCTACCGTCGCGACGCTCAACTTCCTGGCTGATCACGCACGCGCCAGAGACGCCGTCCATATCCCCCTCGATTTCGAGCCGCTCGAGGAACGCCTGCGCACCCAAGGTTGGAGTATTGTACGGATACGCACCGCCGCGAACGATCGAGCCGAGTATCTTCGTCGCCCTGATCTTGGGCGACGCCTTTCGTCGGAAGGACGCGAGGTTCTGAAAGCGCAGCCAGCCGGCGGCGACGTCGTGATCGTCGCTGCCGACGGTCTTTCTTCGTCGGCGATTGCGGGAAATCTCGCGCCGCTCGTCGAGCGCCTTCGACTTCTGTTGCTGGCCAGAGGGCTCAGCCTTGCCCCGTTTGTGCTCGTCGAGCAAGGCCGCGTCGCTGTCGGCGACGAGATCGGCGAACTGCTGAACGCCAAGCTCGCCATCGTTCTGATTGGCGAGCGTCCTGGCCTTTCGGCAGCCGATTCCCTTGGCGCCTATATCACATGGCGACCACGCGTCGGCACGATGGATTCGTCTAGAAACTGCATCTCTAATATCAGGCCGGACGGACTGCCAATTGAGGACGCCGCCGCACAGATCGACGCCTTGGTCAGCCGCGCGATTTCGCATGGGGTGACCGGGGTTGCCCTAAGTGACCTGCGTTCGTCTGCAGCTGTTTCCATCCCAGCTTCAGGGAGCTCTAAGCAGGCGGATTCTCGCAACGGCCCCTGACTCGACGTGTCGGGATGGCACCTTGGCGATCAGCTGCAAGTTCTTGTGCTAGGCTATGGAGTGCGAGCTGTGACGCGTGCAGTCAGTGGCTCCGCCGCACACGCCCGGTAAGCTATCCCTTCGAAACGCCAGAAAGTTACAGAGTCAGTCGCTCCGCAGCGGTCGCATGTCAATCGCTCCTCGCCGAGCATGTAGCGTCCGCGGAGCGCGGAAGCGGCATTTTTGCAAGACGGACAAACCAATAAGAAATTGCGCATACGCCAGCGCATCACCAGACTATCCAACACCTTCGAACGCCCCTTCGTGAGTTCTCGTAGAGGTGGAGATTAGCGGACCTTTGCACGCCTGAATGTTCGATTGCTAACACAGGAACCGCGATCACTTGCCCAGGCGTCGTAGTGGCGTTCTTTTCAGGAAGTGGTTACTCTGGGCAGAACCGCGAGAGAGCAATGAGCGATGACGCGAAAGATGCAGGCCTTGTGGCGCTGATCAGCGGCATTCTGGGCGGCAAGTCCACGAAAGAGCAAGCTTCAAGGTCGCATCCGCTCGAGGCTGCCCAGTCAGCGCCGACGAGCACGACCGCGCCTCAGGTGCCGGAGATACCGCCAACGCTCCAAGAGGAGCCCGTGACCTCCTCCGCGCCGCAAACGAAGCCAATTGCTCCCATGTCAACCAGCGGCCACGATGAAAAACGAGCGCGACTGCCGGCTGTGGCGATCGCCGACCTTGTTCTTGGCGAGCTTCGCAAAGTAGATGGCTTTCCGAACTCAGGCGTCTCGATCGTCGTCTACGGGTATCGGCCATGGAATGCCATGATCAGGTTCGCCCCGTTCTCGACCACTTCCCAAAATGCAGCACGGCTGCGATACGCTTTGCCCGACGTCATCTTCAGGCTGCGGCAGTACGTCGACGTCGAAAATTAGGTTCTGCCGGCAAATTACCGGTCGGCAATCGAGCTTTCGCTCACGGCCTGACTTCCTATGATGAGACATCAGCGCGAGTTTGCAGGTCGGAACGAGCTAGCACCGCTCGCATCTTGGCTCGTGACGCCTCGAAAGCAATGATGGCGCGGGAAGCAACTCTCTCGCGCGTCGTCTCGGTGAGCTCATCGCGATACGACCGGCACTCGCGGGTCAGGTCGAACTGCGACTGATCGGCAAGACCAAGGAAGTACAATTTGCGGCCAAGAAAAACGCGGCTCTCCTTGTCGGCATATTCGAGAATACCGGCCGCCAGCATCAGATTAAGGGACGGCGTCGGCCTGACGGCCGAGGACGATTTTGCCTTGTCGCTTTGCTTCTGCGAGTGCTGTCGAGCAGCTTGAAGCGCAAAATCGCCGTTGATGGAACCAGCAGGCTACGCGTCAAATCGGCAACCGTCCGGCTTGCCGTTTGATTTTTTGTAGCCCTGCCGCTTGCTTGCTGGCTACGGTCAGGGCCTCCCAGTCGCGCGCTGCGATCGCTTCGGGCCTGAGCATCCAGGAGCCGCCGACGCAGATCACGTTGGGAAGTGCGAGATAGTTCGGGGCGGTTTCTGGCGTCAGCCCGCCTGTCGGGCAAAACTGCAGTTGAGGTAACGGAGAAACCAGCGACTTCAGATAGGGAATCCCGCCGGCGGGCTCGGCCGGAAAGAATTTCGCAAATTGATAACCGCGCGCGATCAGTGCCATGGCCTCGGAAGCACTGGCCACTCCAGGCAGAAGCGGCATCCCCAAGGCACCCGCCGCGTTGAGCAAGGCGTCTGTCGCACCGGGCGACACCGCGAAGCGCGCGCCGGCTTCACGCGCCGCCTCCAGCTGGTGTGGGCTGAGCACCGTACCGGCACCGACGACCGCGCCCTCGACTTCAGCGGCAATGATGCGGATCGCTTCGAGTGCGGCCTGCGTGCGCAGGGTCACTTCGATGACGGACAAACCACCGGCGACCAAGGCACGCGCCAATGAAGTGGCGTCGACCAGCTTTTCGATCACCACGACTGGAACGACCGGCGCGCGGCACAAAATGTCCTTGAGCCCGCTCTGCGGAAGGAGGGTCGTCATGCGTTCAACCCTGAAAAAATGCTGGCACCGCGATCTGCAGGGCCGACGGACGCGCGCAATTGGGAGAAGAGCTCTCGGCCGATTCCGACGTGCGAGGCAGACAGATCTTTGCTGGCAAGCGGACGGGCCGCCCATTCGTCGGCAGGCACCCGAACGGTCAACGTTCCCGCGACTGCATCCATGCGGATGAAGTCACCGTCGCGGATTTTGGCGACCGGGCCTCCGTCGAGCGCTTCGGGCGTGAGATGGATTGCAGCGGGCACCTTGCCTGAGGCGCCCGACATCCGGCCGTCGGTGACAAGCGCAACCTTGAAGCCGCGATCCTGCAAGACGCCGAGCGGCGGCATCAGCTTATGGAGTTCCGGCATGCCGATCGCGCGCGGGCCCTGAAAGCGGATCACGGCGATGAAATCGCGATCGAGCTTTCCGGCCTTGAAGGCCGCCTGCAACTCCTCCTGCGAATGGAACACCAGCGCCGGCGCTTCAACGACATGCCTTTCAGGTGCAACCGCGGAGGTCTTGATGACCGCCCTGCCAAGATCGCCTTCGAGAATCCGCAAGCCGCCGGTTGGGCTGAAGGGCCTCTCGATGCCGCGCAGTATCGCATCGTCGGCGCTCGTGGCCGGCCCTTCGCGCCAGACGACTGCGCCAGAGTTGCTGAGGATCGGCTCCTGGCGGTAAGAGGCCAATGTCCCGGCAAAGGCGGTTGCCGCGTCCGCATGCAGCAGACCCGCGTCGAGCAATTCACGGATGACAAAGATCGTGCCGCCGGCAGCATGAAACTGGTTCACGTCAGCCTGGCCATTCGGATAGACCCGCGCCAGCAACGGGGTGACTTCGGCTACCCGTTCGAAATCGCGCAGGTCCACCGTCAATCCCGCCGCCGCCGCCATGGCTACGAGATGGATCACAGCGTTCGTCGAACCACCTGTGGCGGCGATGCCCGCCATCGCATTGACGAAAGAGCGCTCGTCGATCATGCGGCCGACAGGCAAGAACTGCGAGCCCAAGGCACTGAGGCCGATGACCTGCCGGACCGCTTCTCTGGTCAGGGCCTCGCGCAGGATCGTGTCCGGATTGACGAAGGATGCACCTGGCAACTGCAGGCCCATGAATTCCAGGAGCATCTGATTGGTGTTGGCCGTGCCGTAGAATGTGCAGGTGCCGGGCGCATGATAGGATCGCGCCTCGACTTCCAGCAGAGCAGCTCGATCGACCTTGCCCTCGGCGAAGAGCTGGCGAACGCGGTTCTTCTCGGCGTTTGGGACGCCCGAAGGCATCGGTCCCGCGGGAATGAAGATCGCCGGCAAATGCCCGAACGACAAAGCGCCGATCACAAGGCCAGGAACGATTTTGTCGCAGATGCCGAGAAGCGCGACGGCATCGAATGTTTGGTGCGACAAAGCGACCGCAACCGACAGCGCAATGACGTCGCGTGAAAACAGCGAAAGCTCCATTCCGGCCTCGCCCTGGGTGATCCCGTCGCACATGGCGGGAACACCGCCCGCGACCTGGGCGGTCGCGCCGATCGCGCGCGCTTCCGACCGGATCAGCTCCGGATAATGCTCATAGGGCTTGTGAGCCGAGAGCATGTCATTGTAGGCGGTGACGACGCCCAAATTTGGCTTCACACCCAGGCGCAACGCATCCTTGTCGTTTGCCGCGCAAGCGGCGAAACCATGCGCCTGATTGGCGCAACCCAAACGTTGGCGATGAGGCGCGGCGGATGCCGTGCTCGCGATGCGATCGAGATAGCGCGACCGCGCATCGCGGCTGCGCCGGACGATCGCCTCGGTGACCTCGCCGATTCTTGCGTTCAAAATGGCCATGCCTGGTCCTCAGTCTCTTGCGTGAACCGCCTTGAGTTCAGTGTGTCACTTGTTTCGAGGGCTCTCGGCGCCAGCAATTCTTGCTGGCTTCGTCACGCCCATTCACCGTCCTCGACCCATGTCCGACCATCGCGCTCGATCAGAGCAATCGCGGCCGAGGGTCCCCAACTGCCGGCGACATAGGGGCGTGGCGGCTCTTTCGAGTCCGACCAAGCTTGGCGGATTGGATCGATGAACGCCCAGGCGGCCTCGACTTCGTCGCGCCGCATGAACAAGGTGGCGTTGCCGCGGATCACGTCCATCAGCAGCCGCTCATAGGCCTCCGGCGCATTGTTCCCGAAGGCCTTGGAGAAGCTCATGTCGAGCGAAACATGCTGAAGTCGAAATCCACCTGGTCCCGGCTCCTTGATCATCAACCAGAGCTTGATGCCTTCGTCGGGTTGAAGGCGGATGACGAGCTTGGTTTGATGAACCTTACCCGCACTCGCCGCGAACAGCGCATGCGGGGCCTTGCGGAAGGTGACGACGATCTCGGAAATGCGTTCGGGCAATCTCTTGCCGGTACGCAGATAGAAGGGCACGCCGGCCCAGCGCCAGTTCTCGATTTCGAGCTTCAGCGCCACGAAGGTCTCTGTGGCGCTGTCCGGGTCGCCAACCTCCTCGGCATAGCCGCGCACCGCTTCGCCAAACGCCGCGCCCGCACGATATTGCCCCCGCACGGTCCGCTCGGCCGCATTGCTGGCGTCGATCTTCAGCAGCGACTGGAGCACCTTGCGTTTTTCATCGCGCACCGCATCGGCTGTGAGTGACGCCGGCGGCTCCATCGCCACGAGACAGAGCAATTGCAGGAGATGGTTCTGCACCATGTCGCGCAGCGCTCCCGACTTGTCGTAATAGCCAGCGCGACTCTCGACGCCGATGCTTTCGGACACCGTAATCTGGATGTGGTCGATATGACCCGAATTCCATAGAGGCTCGAACAAGGCGTTGGCGAAGCGCAACGCCATGAGATTCTGCACCGTCTCCTTGCCGAGATAGTGGTCGATGCGGAAAATCTGGCTTTCGGCAAAAACTTCGCCGAGAGCGTCGTTGATCTCGGCGGCCGACGCGCCGTCCTTGCCGATGGGCTTTTCGACAATCACGCGTGTCGCGCTTGTGATCAATCGATGTGCCGAAAGCCGATCGGCTATCTTTCCGAACAAGTCCGGCGAGGTGGCCAGATAGAACGCCCGAACGCGCACGGGATCGTCGCCAAGACTAGCTTTGAGGTCCGCCCAACCGAGATCGCCGCCTGCATCCACGACGACATAATCCAGCAGGTCGACAAAGCTTGCGAGCGCCTCGGGATTGCACGCGCGGGCGGGATCGAAGCGTTTCAGGGCATCGCCGACGGCGATGGCGAATTCCCGCCTGCTCATCCGCTGCCGCGAGACGGCGACGACGCGCGTTCCCGGTGAAAGCTGACCTTCATGGTGACGGCGAAACAGCGCCGGATAGAGCTTGCGGTAGGACAGATCGCCAGTCCCACCGAAAACCACCAGATCGAAGGGTTCGACTTGAAGAGCCTGCGTGATCATTTTCAAGACAGCTGTCCCATGTTTCGCGGCGACCAGACTGCACCCCGACCCACAGACGTCAGTCTGACGTCGGCGAGGCGCTGCCACCCGGGTGGGACGAACAACCCGCAACTGTTAGGGGCTGCCGCGACCGTTCGGACGCGTCGCGATCGGTTCAGCGTCGCCAAAAGACCCAAAGCCATGAGTCCCAGGGGCGGCCCCACCTTCCCATCCACTCAGCGCTATGTCAATAAATAAATCATTTTGGTTTATTTATTGACCTGTTCTCTATCTCGTGTTAAGCGCCGAGGCAGGTCTAAGAAGAGACACTTGTGTCTCCTCAGCCGGATTCCGGAATTTGCGCATCTCTTCGACAGCCCCGATGACACCTGAGGGAGCCGTGACGCCTCTGGCTGGGGAGCGATCTCGCGGCACCAATCTGATTGGCGTTCGCGCCTATAACGAGCGGCTTGTTCTCTCCCTCGTCCGCCGGTTTTCCAGTTTACCCAAGGCCGAGATCGCGAGGTTGACCGGCCTTTCGGCCCAGACCGCCTCCGTCATCGTCAAGGCGCTGGAATCGGACGGATTGCTCCTTCGGATGGAGCCCAATCGCGGTCGCGTCGGGCAACCCTCGGTGCCCTTGAAACTGAACCCCGACGGCGCGTACGCGCTCGGCCTCCACATCGGCCGTCGCACCGCGAGTCTCATGCTGATGGACTTCGTTGGATCGGTGCGCGATCAGATCCATTGTTCCTTCGCCTACCCGGACGTCGGCGATCTCCTGAGATTCACTGCCGACAGCCTTGCGGAGCTCACGGGAAAGTTGGGCAGCGCACAGAATCAACGGATCGTTGGTCTTGGCGTTGCGGTTCCTTTCGAACTGTGGAATTGGCGCAGCGAGGTCGGGGCACCTCATGCTTCGCTCGAAGCCTGGCGCAACTGCAATCTGCAAGCCGAACTCGAATCTCTCAGCGGTCTGCCCGTTTCGATTTCCAATGACGCAACAGCCGCCTGCGGCGCAGAGCTGACTTTCGGCAGCGGCCGCGAATATGAAGACTTCCTCTATGTCTTCGTCGGCTATTTTGCCGGCGGCGGCGTCGTTCTCAACGGTGAGCTTTATTCCGGGCGTCAGGGAAACGCCGGCGCGCTGGGCTCCATGCCAGTGCTCGTCAAGAACGGAAGCACGGGAATTGCGGAAAGGCGGCAACTGATTCATTCGGCATCACTGCACAGCCTGGAAAAGCGTCTCATCGGCGCCAATCTTGACCCCGCCGCCTTCTTCAGATCGCAGGACTGGGAGAGTCTCGGCCCGATTCTCGATGACTGGCTTGAAGAAGCATCGGATAGCCTCGCGCAAGCGATTGTCGCATCGGCATCGGTGCTCGACTTCGGCCAGGCCGTCATCGACGGTGGCTTTCCAGCCCACATCCGGCAGCGGCTTGTCAGCCTTGTGCGCGAGAAAAAAAGCGCCTCCGATCTGCAAGGGCTTTCACCCTTCGAGATTGGCGAAGGGTCGATTGGAGCCAACGCCCGCACGATGGGCGCCGCGAGTCTTCCCTTCTTCGCCCGTTTTCTTCTCGACCAGAATGTACTCTTCAAAGGGGAGACCTAGTGCCGAGAAGATCAGATTCCTTGCTTAGGTGCGCCCGTGAGAAGATCGCCCCATGATCCTTGTATGCGGTGAAGCCCTGGCGGATTTGTTCGTCGATGAGCGGCCGGATTCTGGACTGACTGCGCGAGTCACGTTGGGCGGCTCCCCGCTGAATGTGGCCATTGGCCTCGCGCGGCTGGAGGAGACAGCGGCATTTTGCGGCGGGATTTCCTTCGACCGTTTTGGCGTGGCCCTGCGACGAAAGCTCGAATCGGAGCGAGTCGCTCTTGACTACGTCGTCAACTCGGATCGACTGACGACGATTTCCATCGTTACGACCGACTCCTCGGGGCAGCCGAGCTATTCGTTCCACGGCGAAGGCAAGGCAGACCGGGAAATCGGCATCGACGCGCTGCCAGGTTCATTGCCGGCCGAGGTTTGCGCGCTCACATTTGGATCCTATACTCTGGCCGTGGCCCCCGTTGCGGATGCCTATCTCGCGCTCGCCAGGCGCGAAGCTGGCCGTCGTGTGATTTCCGTCGACCCCAATTTGCGCCCGACCGTGACACCCAACCTCGAGGATTGGAAAAGGCGCTTCGGCGCCTTCCTGTCGATCGCAGACATTGTCAAAGCAAGCGAGGAAGATATCGCCGTGGCTTACGGCGAGGACGCTGACATCGATGAGGTCGTCGCCGGCTGGCTCGCGTCGGGTCCTTCGATCGTTCTCGTCACGCACGGCGGCAATGGCGCGACCAGCTATCTGAAAAGTGGCGGAAAAATCTCAGTGCCGGGAAAGCCGGTCAATGTCATCGATACCGTCGGCGCCGGTGACACGTTCCACGCCGCGATTTTGAGCTCTCTCAATAGCTCAGGCAAACTGAGCAAAGAACGCGTCGCGGACCTGACCGCGCCGGAGTTGGCTCGGGCAATCGATTTCGCCGTGACAGCGGCCGCTATCACTTGCTCCCGACAAGGCGCGGACTTGCCGAGAAAAGCGGAAGTCGAAGCATGGATCCGTGGATAAGTGCGGCCATGACCATCCGACAAGCCGGATCGCACCCCCATTGCAAAAAGGGCTGCGATAGATCTTGCCTTGAATCCCTTAGGCCGCAATCTCGGCAGGTACGCGCGCGCCGGTCATGAACGCCACCGCATCCGACATCGTATAGGACTTGGGATCTATCACCGTCAGTCGCCGGCCAAGCCGATGGATATGGATGCGATCGGCGATCTCGAACACGTGCGGCATGTTGTGGCTGATCAGGACCACGGAAACGCCCCGCCGCCGCACGTCGAGGATCAACTCCAGCACACGACGCGATTCCTTGACGCCAAGAGCCGCAGTCGGTTCGTCCATGATCACCACGCGCGAGCCGAAAGCGGCGGCTCTTGCGACCGCCACGCCCTGGCGTTGACCGCCCGACAAAGTCTCGACACGCTGGTTAATGCTCTGCACGGTCATGAGACCAAGCTCGGTGAGCTTCTGGCGAGCGATGCGCTGCATGGCCTTGCGGTCGAGCATGCGGCAGATTGAACCGAGCGGGCCCGGCCGGCGCAATTCACGGCCGAGAAACATGTTGTCGGCGATCGAAAGGCTCGGCGACAGCGCAAGCGTTTGGTAAACCGTCTCAATGCCGGCGGCCTGCGCATCGAGCGGCGAGCGGAATGCGACCGGCCTGCCATCGAGCCTGATCTCGCCGGCATCAGGAACGAGCGCGCCCGAAAGCGCGCGGATGAGCGAGGATTTTCCCGCGCCGTTGTCTCCGATCACGGCAAGGATTTCACCCGGATAGAGATCGAAGTCGGCGTGATCGAGCGCCGTCACGCGGCCATAGCGCTTGACGAGGCCGCGCGCCTGCACGAGCGGCTCGGAGTTCTGAACGTTCGCAGCTATGCTCATGCCGACACCTTGCGAATCCATTGATCAAGCGCCACGGCGATGATGATCAACCAGCCGACGGCGAATTCCTGCCACAGCACGTCCACATCGGACAACGCGAGGCCGTTTCGGAACACGCCGACGATCAGGGCGCCGATCAGCGTGCCGATGATCGATCCGCGTCCACCGAACAGGCTGGCGCCGCCGACCACCACTGCCGTGATGCTGTCGAGATTGGCCGTCTGGCCGGCCTGCGGGCTGATCGAACCGATGCGCCCGATCAGAGCCCAAGCGCCGAGCGAGCAAATCATGCCGGCAATCACATAGACGGAGAACAGGATGCGGTCGGTCCTGATGCCGGCCAGGCGTGCCGCATCGGGGTCATCGCCAACTGCATAAAGATGGCGGCCGAAGGCCGTGCGATTGAGCACGAACCAGATCAAGGCGATGAGCCCCAGCATGAAGAAGGAACCATAGGTAAAGCGGGCCCCCAGGACGTCCACCGGTTTACCGAGCGCCTGTAGCAGCGGAGCGACTTTCGCCACTTCCTGCGAACGGATGGTTTCCGAGGCGGAGTACCAGAGATTGAGGGCGAAAAAGATCGACCAGGTCCCGAGCGTCACAATGAAGGGCGGCAGCTTCACGCGCGTGACAAGCGTGCCGTTGAGAGCCCCGCAGCCTGCGCCAACGGCGATGCCGATCACAAGCGCCAGTGGAGCGGCAAGTCCCATCGTGACTGCAAGCTTGCCCATGATCACGGAGCACAGCACCATGATGGCCCCAACCGACAGATCGATGCCGGCAGTGATCACGATCAATGTCTGGGCCGCGCCAATGACGCCGATGATGGTGACCTGCTGGATGATCAGCGACAGATTGAACATCGATAGAAAGCGCGGGCCGACGATGAGCCCGAACGCCGCAACGCCGAGCAACAGCACGATCGCCGGCACCGCCGTCGGATTGGCATGCAGAAAGTGCTGAAGTTTCTGCAACGGCGATCTTGCACGCACCTCGAATTCAGCCACACGAGAGTCGCTCTTGTCGACCAGAAGCTCGAAGGCCTGGGCAGCGGGTCGGCTGTTGCCGATATCGGTCATGGCCGTTTTCCTCGTTGCATGCGTAAGACGCGCCCATAGCGCTCAGGGCGAAAGTCTCCGCTGTTATCCGGCGCCCAGATGCCGGGCACCTCTCCTTGCCAGAGGTAAAAAGTCAGCGACGCGATCAGCCCCAGCACTTCTTCAAGGCGGCGGCGCTGTCGATCGACGGCAGGTCCGCTGCCGGCTTGTCGGTGACGAGCTCGACGCCAGTATTGAAGAAGTCGAGTCCGGGCGAAGCTTTGGGCTTTCCGCCATCTGAGGCGAAGGCCTTGACCGCCTCGACGCCTTTCGCCGCCATCAGCAGCGGAAACTGCATCGACGTGGCACCGATCACGCCATCCTTCACGTTGCGCACGCCGGGGCAACCACCGTCGACCGAAACGATCAGCACGTCCTTGTCGCGGCCGACGGACCGCAAGGCCTCGTAGGCGCCAGCCGCGGCCGGCTCGTTGATGGTGTAGACAAGCGAGATGCCGGGATCTTTTTGCAGCAGGTTTTCCATCGCCTTGCGACCGCCTTCCTCGCTGCCGAGCGTCACATCGTGACCGACGATGCGCGCATCCTTCTCGTCGCCGATCTTGGCGGGATTGCCGAGATCGATGCCAAAGCCTTTCAGGAAACCCTGGTCTCGGGCAACGTCGACCGAGATCTGGTTCACGTTGAGGTCCAGAAGTGCGATCTTCGCAGATGCCGCCTTGGCGCCGAGCGTCTTCGCGGCCCACTGCCCGATCAACTGACCAGCCAGGAAATTGTCGGTGGCAAAGGTTGCATCTGCCGCATTCGGCGGATCGAGCGGGGTATCGAGGGCTATGACCAGAATGCCGGCCGCGCGCGCCTTCTCCACGGCCGGCACGATGGCGCGAGAGTCGTTCGGCGTGATCAGGATGCCTTTGGCACCGGCGGCGATCAGGTTCTCGATGGCTGCCACCTGGCTCTCATTGTCGCCATCGACCTTGCCGGCGAAGGAGCGCAGTTCGACGTCATTGGCCTTGGCCGCTTCGTCTGCACCGGCCTTCATCTTCACGAAGAACGGATTGGTGTTGGTCTTGGTGATGAGCCCGACGATCGGCTTGTCGGCGGCGGAAGCGCCGGTTGTGCACGAAGCAAGCACGAGTGCGGTGAATAGCCCGATTGACTGACGCATTGATCCCCTCCCGTGGGACGTTTGTTTGGTAAGCGGTTCGATCCGCGTATTTGGCGATCCTAAGGGCATAGAAACCTCCGAGTCAATAAATAAATCATTCCGATTTATTAATTGACGCTTGGCTTCTCTCCGTTCATTGTGACCGCTAGGCTGCTGCGAAAGCGAGACAGCTCAAGGGTTTGGGAGCCGAGGATGGATGATGCAGCCCCAGGCGCCGGGGCCAACGCGCCGGTAACGTTGCCGGGTGGAAGCCGCGGCACCACCCAGACAGGGGTGAGACTTTACAACGAGCGCCTGATCCTCTCCCTGATCCGGCGCCATAGCAGCCTCGCGAAGGTCGAAATCGCGCGCCTGACCGGCCTGTCGACCCAGACCACGACGGTCATCATCAACCGGCTGGAAGCCGACGGACTGCTGCGCGCCGGCGAGCCGCAGCGAGGGCGTATCGGCCAGCCGTCTGTCCCCTACTCGCTCAATCCAGACGGTGCTTTCGGGCTCGGCCTGATGATCGGCAGGCGCAGTTCCGATCTGGTGTTGATGGACTTCGTCGCCGGCATCCGCGCCAGGCGCCGCATGATCTACGCCTTCCCCTCGCCTGAGGACATCATGGCTTTTGCGGAACGCGAGATGCCTAATCTTCTCGCCGCACTTCCGGAGAATCTGCAAGGCAGGATCAGCGGCATCGGCGTCGCAATGCCCTTTGAACTGTGGAATTGGGAGGCGGATCTGCAAACGCCACCCGGTGCACTCGGCAAGTGGCGCGACTTCAACGTTGCCATCGAATTCTCGCGCCGCTTTGGCGCATGGCCGATCCGCGTCCACAACGACGCGACGTCGGCATGTGCGGCCGAACTCACCTTCGGTGCGGGAGCAGCCTACCGCGACTTCGCTTATTTCTATGTCGGAACATTCGTCGGCGGCGGCATCGTTCTGAACGGCAGTCTGTTTCCGGGTCGTAGCGGCAACGCCGGAGCGTTCGGCTCGTTGCCGATCATGCGACGGGAAGAGAGCGGCGAGACCACACTTCAACAGTTGATCCGCACCGCCTCCATCTATCGACTCGAGCGTCGGCTCATCGCCGCCGGTCGACGCGGCACTGACATCTGGCTCTCACCTGACGATTGGTCGAGCTTTGAGGAGCCACTCGAGGCCTGGATTGCCGAAGCCGCCGAAGCCCTGGCGCAGGCGATCGCCGCATTGCTGGCGGTTATCGACTTTGAAGCCATCGTCATCGACGGTGCCTTTCCGGCTGACGTGAGGCGCCGTCTTGTCGAGAGAACCAACTCGCAATGGGCACACATGGACCGGCAAGGACTCACAGACGCCGTGGTGGTGGAAGGCTCGGTCGGTCGCGATGCGCGTGCAATCGGCGGCGCCGCTCTGCCACTGCTGGCGACTTTTGCGCGCGACCATGACGTTCTGTTCAAGGAATGAAATGTGATCCTAACCAACAAGGCTGCAACTCGCGCGTTTGCAGAAGGCTCGAATACGCCGAGGCCAGTGACCGATACCCGCCCACGCCACCAGATGAGCGCCGTCATGGTTGACGGTCCGGCCGGGAACGATCCTGCGCCGCATCGCAGCCTCGATCGCGCACGTTCTATTTCTAATTTCTGCGTGAGAACGACGAAACATCTTCGTCGAGCCGCCGTCCGCAGCTCTGCTTCGAACAATGGACCGTGATTGCCTTGGTTCCTGATGGAAGGATTCGTCCATCGCGCCGGACTTGGCTTGGGTCAGTTGCTGCTCCACACGACAAGACGCGACCCGCGAGGTCGTCAACTGGGCGACACCACGTATCGGAGAGCTGACGGTTTCCTCGCCGCAGAGGAAATCACTGCGTGGAACCAAGAGATTGGCTGACCGTTGGGCGCTAATGGCCAGCAGAAACTGACGCGCGCTCGCGCCAACAGACTTGACTTCTCAGCTCGGCCTCCACCGCAGGAAAAAGACATGGCCGATGCCGCAAATCAAATTGCCGACCGCATCCCAACCAACCTCATCGTCAATGGCGTCAGGCACACGCTGGACCTCGTTCCCTGGACCACGCTGCTGGACGCATTGCGTGACCATCTTGGGCTGACCGGCACCAAAAAAGGCTGCGATCATGGTCAATGCGGCGCCTGCACGGTGCTGGTCGATGGCCGACGGGTCAATTCGTGTCTTACACTGGCCGTCATGAAGGATGGGGCGGAGATCACGACAGTCGAAGGTCTTGCCAGGGATGGCGCGCTGCATCCTCTGCAACAGGCGTTCGTCGATCACGACGCATTCCAGTGCGGATATTGCACCCCAGGACAGATTTGTTCAGCCGTCGGCCTCCTGTCCGAAGGACGTGCCAGGGATTCTGACGAGATTCGGGAACTGATGAGCGGGAATCTCTGTCGCTGCGGCGCCTATCCGAACATCGTCGCCGCCATCCAACAGGCAATGGGCCGGCCATGATCAATTTCCAGTATTCCCGCGCCGACGACGTCGCTGACGCGATCCTCCTGCTCACCGCCCATCCCGGCGCCAAGCTCATCGCAGGTGGCACCAATCTGATCGACCTGATGAAGGAAAATGTCGAAGAGCCCTCCCGGCTGATCGACATTTCCCGTCTGCCGCTCCGCAAGATCGAGGAGACGGCCGACGGAGGACTGCGCATCGGTGCCTTGGTGTCGAACTCGGATCTTGCCTACCATCCACTGATCGAGCAGCGCTATCCGCTGGTCGCCAGCGCCATCCTCGCCGGTGCTTCGGCGCAATTGCGCAACATGGCCTCAGTCGGCGGCAATCTGCTGCAACGAACGCGTTGCGCCTACTTCTATGATACGGCAACGCCCTGCAACAAGCGAACGCCGGGCGGCGGCTGCTCGGCGATCGACGGCCTCAACCGCAACCATGCCATCCTCGGCATGAGCGCCTCCTGCATCGCGACCAATCCGTCCGACATGAGCGTGGCGCTCGCTGCGCTCGGCGCCCTCGTCCACATCGCCGGTCCGTCCGGCGAGCGCACGATGGCGCTAACCGATTTCCATCGGCTTCCCGGCGACACGCCTCACATCGACACCAATCTTGATACCGGCGAGATCATCACGGCAATCGAACTGCCGCCACGCGGCTTTGCCGGTCATTACAGCTATCTGAAAATACGCGACCGACTGTCATATGCCTTCGCCCTGGTCTCGGTCGCTGCTGCGCTCGAACTCGAGGGCAACGCCATCGGCGAGGCGCGCATGGCGCTCGGCGGCGTGGCGCACAAGCCCTGGCGCAGCCCTGAAGCGGAAGCGGCGTTGCGCGGCCAGGCCGCGACGGCAGATCATTTCTCGCGCGCTGCGGATCTCCTGCTGCAGGGGGCAAAAGCCCATTCGCATAACGGCTTCAAAATCGAGCTCGCGCGCCGCGCCATTGTCCGGACGCTGATGCAGGCCGCAAACGCCACGCCGCAATCCCAGGCTCACAAGAAGATCGCGTGAGGGACCGATGAACGCCTATGTCGGAACACCAACGTCCCGCGTCGACGGCCGGGCCAAGGTCACAGGGGCAGCCAAATACGCCGGCGAATTCGCCGCCGACGGGCTCGTCCATGGCTTCGTCGTCGAGGCCACCATTGCACGGGGCCGCATCACCCGCCTCGACACCAGCGAGGCGCTGAACGTGAAGGGCGTGCTCGACGTGCTCACCCATACGCATCGCCCGCCGCTCGCCAACAAGGACGAGGCCTGGATGGATGAGGTGGCGCCGGACGACGGATCGCCATTCCGTCCGCTCTATGACGACACCATCAAGTTCAACGGCCAGCCAATCGCGCTCGTCATGGCGGAGGACTGGGAAACCGCGAAATTCGCCGCGACGCTGGTGCAAGTCGAATATGAGAAGGAGCGGACATTTGCGACCGACCTCGAAGCCGAGTGCAATAAGGCGGTCAAGGTGAAGGAGCCGCACAAGCCGCGCGGCGACGCCGCAGGCGCCCTTGCCGAAGCGGCCGTGCGGCACGAGGCGGATTACTTCATTCCGACCGAGCATCACAACCCGATGGAGCTCTTTGCGACCACGGCCGTCTGGGACGGCAACGGCAGGCTCACGGTTTACGACAAGACGCAAGGCGTCCAGAACGTCCAAAAGTTTCTCTGCAGCGTGTTCGGCAAAAAGCCCGATACCATCCGCGTGCTCTCGCCCTATGTCGGCGGCGCCTTCGGCTCCGGCTTGCGGCCGCAATATCAAGTTGTGCTGGCAACGCTCGGCGCACTCGCGCTGAAGCGCTCCGTTCGAGTCGTGCTGACGCGGCGACAAATGTACGGGCTCGGCCACCGGCCGGCGACGATTGAGCGCGTCGCGCTCGGCGCCAGGCCCGACGGCATGCTCGAGGCGGTTACGCACGAGGCCACGGCCATCACCTCACGCTACGAAGATTTCTCGCGCAACGACAGCGGCTGGGCGGAACAACTCTACAAGAGCCCGAACAGTCGCTATTCTCACAAGCTCGTCCATCTCGACGTCTCCACTCCTTGCGACATGCGCGCGCCCGGAGCCGCCTCCGGCGTCTGCGCGCTCGAATGCGCCATGGACGAGTTGGCGGTCGCGCTCAAGCTCGATCCGCTCGAACTGCGTCTGAAGTGCTACTCGGATCGCGACCAGAGCGAAGACCTCCCCTACACCAGCAAGCAGCTGCGCGAATGCTACGCCCGCGGCGCGGAGGCCTTCGGCTGGGGCAAGCGCAATCCTGCCCCTCGCTCGATGTGTGATGGTAAGGAACTGGTCGGCTGGGGCATGTCAACAGGCGTGTGGGAGGCGCTGCAGATGCCGGTCGCGGTACGCATCGTGCTGACCGCCAATGGCCATGCCGAGGTATCCTGCGCGGCGTCCGACATCGGCACCGGCACCTACACCATCGTGGCGCAGGTAGCAGCCGATACACTTGGGCTGCCGATCGAGAACATCAGCGTCAAGCTCGCGGACTCGACGCTGCCGCAAGCGCCCGTCGAGGGCGGTTCCTGGATGGCTGCATCCAGCGCGCATGCGGTTCTCGGAGCAGCCGAGGACATTCGCCAGGAGCTCGCGCATCTTGCCGGCGCGATGCCCGGCTCGCCGCTCGCTGATATCGATGCAGCCGACGTCATCCTCGTCGACGGCACGATCGCCAGCAACGGCGAAAAACGCCGTGCGGTCTCGATCGCGGATGCGATGCGATACGGGAAGCTCGAGCGGATCGAGAAGCAGAAGCTCAATCACTTCGCGGAGGACAAGTCGCACGCCCGCAACACGCATTCGGCCGTATTCGCCGAGGTGAAAGTCGACGAGCAACTCGGCGTCATCCGCGTCACGCGAGTTGTGAGCGCGGTCGCGGCCGGACGGATCCTTAACACCAAGACCGGCCGCAGCCAGATCATGGGCGGCGTGGTCTGGGGGATCGGGATGGCCCTGCACGAGGAGACTTTGATGGATCACCGCTACGGCCGGATCATGAACGCGAATATCGCCGAGTACCACATCCCCGTGAATGCCGACGTTCACGACATCGATGTCATTTTCGTCGAGGAGCGCGACGACCGCATCAATAGGCTTGGCGTCAAGGGCCTCGGCGAAATAGGCATCGTCGGCGTCCCCGCAGCAATTGCGAACGCCGTCTATCACGCGACCGGAAAGCGCATCCGCCGCTTCCCGATCACGCTGGACAAGCTCCTCGCCTGATGCGCCAGATCAGTGTTTCGGCAGCGAGGCTTATCGCGTATCCATGCGCGTACGACCTGCGCGCTTTCGCCTGGTGGAGACGCATCGGCGCCACAACGCGTCAGCGGGCCGATCTGCTCGGCAATGATCCACGCCATGGACGAACACCGCGCCCGCATTCACTGGTCGCAGCGCCCACATGCGTCTCTGACAGCACCCCTGGCGCGAGACTCCGTCGCCTCAAAATGGCCGCTTGAGAAATGAGACGCTCAAGCATTGGATCTTCGCTTCCTCGCCTGGAACTACTCAAAGCGAGCGATCGAAAACGAAGTCAAATCGACCCGATTACGCCCGCCGGTCAATTGTTCGGCAACGACATCGCCGATTCCGGCCGAGTGCTTGAAACCGTGGCCGGAACATGCCGAGACCACGAAAACTCGATCGTGACGCGGGTGCCGGTCGATGATGAAACCTCGATCGGGAGTGACGGTATAGAGACAGGCGGCTGCCTGGGCAACGCAGGGCGTCGCACCTGCCAACCGCCCCTTTACATGCGTTCGATACATCTCGGCCGACTCCGCCGGACAGACGTCGCGGTCGATAGTGTTCGCGGTGGTCAGCGTCTCGTACTGCTCGGTGGCAACCTTGATGCGGCGATCGCCCGGCAGTGGAGGAAAGCCGTAGAGATAGTCGACGTCGGTCGCGCCATGCATCCAGATGAAAGCCGGCGCGTCGGGCCCGTAAGCTGCGAGATCATCGAGCTCGTACCAGTGAAGCACCTGACGATTGACCGTCAGAAGACGGTCGAATGGCGCGCCCAACAAGGGCGCCGTCCAGCTACCGGCCGCGACCACCGCCTGCTGTGCCTGGATCGTCCCGCTCGAGGTCTCGATGCGGACCTTGCCGTGCTGGTCGACCGAAAGAACCTCGACGCCGGTGCGGATTTGCGCGCCGAGCCGCATGGCTTGGTTCAGTTGCGCCGCGATGCAGCGCTCGGGAAAAACATAACCGCCGCCCGGCTCAAAGTAAGCCTTCTCGTTTCCGGCGAGGCCCAGGAATTGAGGGAAACGACGGGCGACTTCCGCACCGTCGAGAATCTCGTGCTTGATGCCGAAATCCCGCGCCACCTCGATCGAGCGCGCGACAAAGTCCGGTTTGCCATGGTGCGAGGTAGGTCCCGTGCCCGGCGCCATGACCAGAACTCCGCAATCATTCAGCAGCTTCTCTCCGGTATCCGCTTCGAGCTCGCGCCAGATCCGGTGGGAGTTGAGGACGAGTGGAGCGTAGTCGCTGCCCTCACCGACCGCCTGCCGCGTTATACGGGTTTCCCCGTGGCTCGACCCCATACGGTGCGGGGGCGCGAAACGGTCAACTCCGATCGCATGCGCGCCGCGCTTGGCCAACTGATAGAGGATGGCGCTGCCCATGGCGCCAAGACCTATGACGACGAAATCTGCTTGCTCGGTCATGGAACTGTGGCCGTGTTGAAGTCCGACGGAAGCTGTGGGTGCCTACAAGACTTTGGAGAGGAATTCTTTCGTGCGCGGATCGCTCGCGCGCGTGAAGAACTCTGCTGGCGGTGCATGCTCAACGATACACCCTTGTCGGTGAAATAAATATGGTCGGCGGCCTCACGAGAGAAGCCCATTTCATGGGTTACGAGAATGCAGGTCGTCCCGTCCTCGGCAACCTTCCGGACGGCGGCAAGGACTTCCTTGACCATCTCCGAATCGAGCGTCGCCGTGACCTCGTCGAACAGGATGACCTCGGGCTCCATGCGATTGCGACGCGCTGCTGTTGGCCGCCCGACAGTTCTCCGGGATAGGAGTTAGCCTTGCCTGGCAGACGCATCTCGCCAAGCAGCTTGCGGGCACGTTCCTCGACGAGCGGCCGAGCCTCCTTCAACACCTGAATGGGCGCCATCGCCACGTTCTCGAGCACTGTCTTGTGCGGAAATAAATTGTACTGCTGGAAGACCATGCCGACGCGGTGGCGAAGCTTGATCTTGTCCACCTTCGGATCGTTGACTTTGATCTCACCAACCGTAATGACGCCGTCGCTAATGGGCGTCAGGCCGTATGGTTAGCGCATCAGGAACGACCACGATGACCGAGACCGTCAGCAATGATCGCCCGCCCGTCGATCAAGCGGCAAGATGGCGGCTTTCCGCTCGACCATAGCCGCGTTGCCTACCTGCGGCGACGTGAGCATCGGCGATCGCCGCGCATGGAGTAGAAGCGCACCTTGTTACGGCGCGACGCGGCCGAGGAACGGATCGACCGGATCGTAGACACGTCCTTACGCATCTGTCCGGCATGACGGCGCGCTGCACGCGCGATCTGGCGTCAGGCCCAACATCGACGCGGTCGTCGTGGATCAGCTCCGGCGCGAGGGCGGCGGCGTGCCTCGCCAAGGCCGACGAGTTGAACGAGCCGCCGCTCGGTTGCGCAGGATTGACGCTCCCTCCAGCAACCCGCCTTCGACTGTGGTCGGGAGAGCGGTAGGCCCCGCGGAACTATCGGACGTGCAACTCATTGAGCGGTTATTCATGTAGAGGACCACTCTATGAACCACATCGCCATAATCTTGATCTTACTTGTTGGCGGCTCTTCGCTCGTCTTGGCCCAGAGTGCGGGTGGATCGAGCAGTGGCAGCTCAGCGGCAAGTGGAACTGCGGCCACCGGGTCCACAGGTTATGCGGGCGGCACCCTATCGACCGGGCATACCATAAGCGGCACTGCGGGCTTCTCCGGTCCCAACACGGGCAACGCGCTTAGCCACTCAACAACCGGCGGCGACGTGGATGCTTCCTCGATTACTCAGGCTCCAACCTCGCACGACAACGCGGTGGATACGCCCGCCGCCAATCGGGCAATGAAAAACTTGGGCAACACCGATATTGGCATTCTCAAGAAGTAAACACATGCTGAGAGCCGGCCTCGGTGTTGGCGTTTGCCCATTCTCGGTAATCTCCGCGCGTAGTGTGCAATCTCTACGCAACCTCGCGCTGATGCCCGGCGTATTCCCCGATTATTCTGCGCCCGTCCTACGCAACACCGACGCCGGAAGTAAGATGGTGTTGATGCGCTGGGCCATGCCGCCCCCTCCGGGCTGGGGGCGCGCATTTGCAGAGGCAACCATAACTCGGTTTTAACGATCGACCGCTAGTGCAAATCTGTCGGAGTATTCAAATCGAGGAAGACATGCATTTTCGCTTAGCGGCTTTTGCAACTGCGTTTTTTGCACTCAGTACAGCGGATGCATCTGCTTTTTCGATGAGCTTCCGCTGGTGTGGCGCCGGCCCCTCACCTGTCATCGCGCTTTCTGGCGTGCCAAAGGGAACGACGTCGCTTCAATTCCACATGGATGATCTCGATTACTCGGCTGGAAATCATGGTGGAGGCGTTGTGGCCTACACCGGCCAAAACAGCGTGCCCTGCGCAGCGCTGCAAACGTACAACCCACCGGCGCCGCCAAAAGGCAGCCACCGCTACCAGATGAGCGTTACGGCCCTCGGCTCTGGGAATGCAAATCTCGGAACCGCTACGTTCACTCGAAAATTTCCCGAGTAGTTCGAGCGTCAGCCCATGTCCGAAGTGCCCACTGCCTGATCGCCGCATGAAGCTAACCACCGAACGCCCTTTCGCCAACCCAGAAGCTGCAGCGCGCAAGCTGGTCGAGATCGCCATTGGCATCGAGCCAGTACAGGACGGCCGCACCCACATCGAGAAGATAAACGCGCCGTTCCTCTACACATTGAAGGTCAGTGGTGAGGAGTTCGGCGCCGGCATCAAGATGGCGGTCGAGCGCGGCTGGCTCGAGCTGCACAAGAGCGGGACCTACGTGCGGCTCCTACAACTAATGCGTCCTATCGAAGGTAGCCCGCCATTCGCGGCGGGCTCCAGGCTAAGGGAGAACGCGCCGTGAAGGACGCGGCAAAAGCCTACGACGAGTCGCGCCAATGCGGTGTGTCGCGATCGACACTGTGGACAACAAAGCACTGCTGTCATCTACCGACATAGGGTCGGATCGTCTTTCGCTACCTTCTGACGGGGCGGGCCTTGGCAATTCGGCTGTTTGAAATATGCTGAGCTCCGGCCGTTCTGAGGGAGCGCAGAATGGAACGTCGCGTCACCGCAATCCTTGCCGCCGACGTAGTCGGATACAGCCGTTTGATGGAGTCGGACGAACTCAGGACGTTCGGAAGGCTCAAGGAACTGCGCACACAGTTGGTCGATCCAGCCGTTGCAAGCCACGGCGGACGCGTGGTCAAGCTGACCGGCGACGGGTTTCTGGCCGAATTCGCAAGTGCAGCAAAGGCAACTCAATTTGCCATCGATCTGCAAAAGGCGATCGCCAGGCGAGAAGGCGCGACTTCCGAGAAAGACCGTATCGTACTGCGCATCGGGATCAACCTGGACGATGTCATTCGCGACGACGGCGATGTCTATGGTGACGGGGTCAATGTCGCGGCGCGGCTGGAAGGCATGGCCGAGCCGGGCGGAGTGCTGATCTCGCAATCGGTCCAGGAAAATGCTGCGCTGTCTGTCCAGGCAACCTTCTTCGACAATGGCGAGCGGAAGTTCAAGAACATCGCGCGTCCTATACGGGTCTGGTCGTGGCCGAAGCGACTGACAAGCTTGCGTGCGGAGGGGAAGCCGCGGTTGTTCCTTTGCAAGTTTGAAGCTTCCGGTGAAGCCGAACAACGGTTTGCGAACGATCTCTGTCACGAACTCAACTCTTGTCTCTCACGCCTGACCGGGCTTGAACTTACAGCCAATCGCGCCAAGGCACACTACGTGCTGGAAGGCGCGGTGCACATCGGCGAAAGCCGGCACCGGATTTTTGCGCGGCTGCTGTCGGCTGAGGAAGAGAAGCAGATCTGGTCGGAACGATACGATGAGCACTGCGATAGCCTGTTCGATGTTCTAGACCGTTGCGCGCCAAGAGTGGCCATGAGCGTGCGGCGCCGGGTGGCAGCGGATGATGCCGACAGACTCGCCAATCGTCCCCTGGACGAACTCTCGGTCGAAGAGCTCTTGGCGCTGGCGGGCGTGAGCTTTTTTACGCCGACGAAGGAGGGCTGGCGCGGCGGCGGGGTAATCTCGGAGCAAATTCTGGAGCTCCAGCCGAAAAACTTCATGGCGCTGATGATGGCCGGCTCGGGACTTGGAACTGCAGAATTCCTTTACGGTTTCAGCAGGCCGGACGACGCTGTCCTTAACCTTGCTGTTCGCCGGGTCGAGGAATCGGTGCGGGTGAACAACAAGAGCGACGTAAACCACACTGCGCATTCCCTGCTGCTGCTGTTCGGACGGCACCGGCACCGCGATGCGATAGCCGCGGCGCGGCGCTCGCTTGAACTTAATCCGGACTTCAACATGGCCATGTGGGCGCTGGGTGCCGCCCAGGTGTTTTCGGGCGATCCCGATGCGGGAGCCAAGAGCGCGATGCGGGCTGTCGGCATCGAAACTCGAGATCCTTATGTGCACCTTTACAGTCGGTTCGCAGGCTATGGCCACCTCGACGCAGGTCGCCTTGATGAAGCGAGAGCCTGGTTCGAACGGGCTAACCAGTTGGCTCCTGGCGTGGGCCCCAACCTGGCTGCCCTAGCAGTCACCTGCTGGCGCGCGGGCGATCACCAATGCGCGCAGAGTACAGTCGAGGCCCTTCTGGAGCACGAACCGGACTTCTCGGTCAGCGGCTGTTGTCCGCTTCCTTATCGTGGTGCAGCGCCATGGCTGACTTTTGCCGAAACATTACGCGCGGCCGGCGCCCCCGCTTGAAGTCGTCATTCATCCCCACAATAATGGGCGCGCTGCCGACGCTCGACGCTCATATCCACACCGCACACGGTCAGACCGCCGCATAAAACTCACCGTCGAATGCCCCTTCGCCAGCCCCGAAAGTCGCCGCGCGAAAAATCGTCGAGATCGCGGCTAGGAGTTCGGTTGCTGGGGGCACTACGAAAAGAGACACCCGCCCGAAGGCGGGTAGCGCAAGGTTACAGGGGCTGCCAATATCACTCAGTGGCACAGCTCTCTGCCGTGCTCTTTGAGCTAGGCCGCGTCCGGCCCACGGTGAGTTGGCTGAGATCCGCCGAAGCCTCAACTATCCGTGGTTTTGGGCGCGGTGTCAGAACCGCGATCTGATGGGGAGAAGCGGGCATATCCGCCGATACCAGCGTTGGCGTAGGCGAACTCTCTTCAACCCGGGCTCCTCCCAGCACTGCCACTTGCAGCCGCGAGATCGGGAAGCCCGTCACTTCAAAAGTTGGAAAGCGCAAAGTGCACGCGCGAGCTTGATGGGTCGTCGCACCTGCCACGGAGGCGATGGCGGTTGCGATTAAGAACAGATTTCTCATGATGATACCCCTCTTGGATTAGAGATATTTCCACCACGAATTCCGTAATCACTTTAGTTCTGAGCCAGTCGCGCAATATGTGAACTCGTTCACTGGCGACACCAATTCTGTTTGCAATTACTGCTTGTTTGGGAGTGTCAGTGGCTCCGGGATGCCTACTCACAGCGCCCAGTCCTAAGCCTGTCGCCGGGTGATATGTTAGAGTCGCTAGTTGGTGCGGTCTGTCCGATAACTAACGTTCGCGCAGAGAATTTCAGCGCAATGCCCCCGACATAACTTTGCGAGACTCGGTAGCGGCCGGACCAACGTTAAACTAGAGAAGGATGTCCCGCGAAACATAGGCGTGCATCTGGCACATGTGACCAAACGGAATGCCAGACCGGCCCGGCGACCGGAGTTCTGCGAAGGCACCAAGACGGCAGTCGAGCGCGGCTGGTTGGAGCTGCACGAGAGCTAACGGGACCTACCCGTTAGAAATTAGGAGGGCGACACACGCAATCAACGTTGCCGTACTGAGCGTGACTACGACAAGGGCTCGTTCGCTTTGGGTTTGAAGTTCTCTGTCATCCATCATGCCCAACGCAAAGTTGCGCATTTAAGTTTCATTTCGCGCGAGGAACTCGCAACAGCTTATTCTGGTGGGCGCAGTCCCGAAGAACGCAACCACCCATCGATCCGGGCGGCGACGTCAGCGTCATGGGCCTTCTTCAAAAGGTCCTCACGCTCCCTACCAGGTGGTAGTTGTTTTGCCTTTTCTCTTGCTAGCCGGGCTTCCTTGATCAGTCGTTCTCCGAGCGCTTTGTCTGGTTTGAACCGCAGGCGTTTCACGATGTCCTCCTGTCATGAAAATCGCTCCACTCAAAAACGCTCTGGAGATGCAGACGTTCGGGCGGGAACATTCTAGGCGTTCGCTCCACCTTTGGACCGCTACAGCTCCACGGCGAAACCGGAATTGGGGCAGTACTGTTAACGGTAATCACCCGGAGTCCACTTGGCATTTAGATACCGATAGTTTGGTTGCCGCCGGGGCTGGCATTTCATCCCGAACAAGATTGCAACCGGCAAAAGGGGTCGCTGAAAAGCGGCCCCTTTCGAGTCGAAGATCTGCCGTCGATACCTATCGGCCCATGCGTATGGCGTACGAGCCCTGTCTCGCGGCCGCGGGCAAGCAGGTCCCGTCTGGACCGGAGTGGTTTCACGAAGTCAAGCACATGGCTACCGGATGCTCGTGATCCGGGAGAACGAGCGCGTGCGCCTGCTGTCTCGCAACGGGAGCGACTGGACGAAGCGGTATCCGTGGATCGCCGAGGCTGCTCTGGAGAACCGGCAGAAGCACTTCGTCATCGATGGCGAGGCCATATGCGGAAGACGATTATTGCCACCCTAACAGCAGCGGTGGTACTCGCAGGGGCGGCTAGCGTTGCATATGCCCAATCTAGCGGATCCGGTAGTGCAGGTGCTGGCGGAGCTGGTGGTGCCGGCGCAGGGGTCGGCACCGGCGGATCGACGGGCATGGGCGGCTCGTCCTCGAGTGCAGGAGGCGCCGGGGACTACTGGTTCTGGGCCGGGCCTAGTGGCACAACTGGCTCGGCTGGCGGATTACAGAAGGCGCTATTCACCGAGGCAGCGGAGAAGATCCGACTCGGCGCCGGAGGCGATACTGAAAGACTGATCTAGTGGGCCCGCCAGCAGAACCGGCGGGCCGTGTTCTCGCCATCGCCTAACCCAACGGGCGTACTCTGCAATAAGAAGGCCGTGCGGTCTATGCCGTACGACCGCGGTTGCGACTGTCCAGCCCTCCCGGATTCCGTCGCCGCCGCTAAGTTAGTCGCCAATTCCTGTTAGGAGCCGTCACTAGCGGCTCCTCTTCCCACAGCCGCGAGGACACGGCTACTGCTTTTAGGAACGAAGACTTCGGGACCAGGTTGCCAACTCGGTGCTTGCCCCTCACAAACAGGCACCATCTCTGCGTGACGAAGGCCCCAGCTTATCCCCCGAAGCTGGGGCCTATTCTTTGCAGTCCACCATGCCCGCAATTTGAGAAACGAAATGCTCTCAGCAAATCTTGCACATCTGGAGTTTCTCAGAAGGTCGCTGTCGAGCGGCCAAGGTGAGCCCTGGGCAGTGCCCAAACTTTGCTTGCTATTTACCATCAACGGCGATCTTTTCCGGCGGTGGCTCTCGCCGAAGGCTGCACCTCCGCTTGACCGGATTGCTCTTCGGGCCAGACAATTCCAATAATCGGTCTGCTAAAGCGACCTCGGATCCAACCGTCCCATCCACCGAGCCCTCCAGCCACGTTACGGAAGGCGGCGACTTGATCGGCTACTTGATCAGCTCCGGCGGCCTGAAGGCGCTGCACTCCAATCTCGTGGGTCACGTTCATTCAAACCTCTGACGCCTTCGTCTGGGAAAAACAGCCCGTCTAAACAGATGCGGCGATCACTTCTTGTGAATTGAGGCCAGTCTGTTGTGGGGATGCGCCAAGCCGTAACGATGACCCGCTTCGCAGCAGCGGACTACTATTGTGGACCCGCGCTCGGAATGGACGGATGGGATCGACACTCCGGGCACGCCGACCGACGCCGCGCTGTCGAAGGTCAGTTGCATCGACTGATCAAAACGGCGGCGGCGCTCGCCGGCACGAGCGACCGATCGGGCGATTAGGGCAATGGGAACGGCACCGGCGGGAATTTCCGTCGAGACATATCCGGAAAGCCTCCACCCCGCCACTAGTGCCATCGTGATGACGTTCTGCGGCAGCGATGCAGTACTCTAGCGGCGAAGAGTGATGCCTTCCCCCGATGCATCGGGCCCTCAGGAGGGGACATCCCAACTTGATCTATGTCAAAGTTTCGGTCCGGCAGCGTTCGACGTTAGTACAACGGTCGGCAGACATGTCTTGGGATTATTTCAGCGGTTTCTGGCCGGCGCAGCGCTCGCAAAATGAGAACTGTACATGCGTAAGGTTGGTTTTGCTAACGACCTCTCATCGATACCAAGCTCCACTGGAGGAATAGCGCGGCTCGTTTGCGCCCGATTGCGGACGGCGGGAAGAGATCTAGCTCCGATCATGTTGGGGTCAGGTTTAACAACCGTGGACCTTGAGGACCGCAAGCGTCGCCTTCACGCAAGCGCCCAAGTTAAGGTGCTCGAACTCGCCGCCAAAGAATTACAAGACGATTGGCTCGGTTTCCATTTGGCTCAAGATTTCGAACTGGGTGAAATCGGCTTGGTTTACTACGTCATGGCCTCGTCAGATCGCCTCGCCGATGCGTTAGGAAACGCGGAGCGCTATTGCGCGATCAACAACGAAGGGGTGCGACTGCGGGTTTCTTTAGAGCGTACGTTTTCCATCGGTTTCGAATATCGGAATATCGATCGGCTCTCCGATCATCACCATATAGAATTCTGGCTTGGTACCTTGGTTCGCATTTGCCGGACCCTGACCAACAGCAGGCTTGCTCCAAAGCAGATTAAGCTAAGACATGTTAGGCCGAAGACGCCGCCGGACTTCCGATCTCATTTGGGATGCGCCATCAGCTTTGAGGCGGATACCGACGAGATATTATTTCCCGCACCGATCGGCGCGTTGCCCGTGGTTGGAGCCGATCTCCATCTCAACAAGCTGCTGCTTCAATACGCCGATGAAGCTCTCGGCAACCGAGCGCCCCGACAAGCGAGCATCCGATCTCGCGTTGAAGATCAGATCGCGCAATTGCTTCCGCACGGCAAGGCCAATGCGTCAGAGATTGCCCGCCGGCTTGGTATGAGCCGCCGCACCCTTTCTCGTGCATTGTCCGACGAGGATACAGCCTTTTCTGGCGTGCTTGGGGAGTTTCGGTGTGCGCTTGCCCAACGCTATCTCCGGGAACGGGATCTTCCGATTTCCGAGGTCGCTTGGCTGTTGGGCTATAGTGAGGTTAGCTCCTTCACACATGCCTTCGCCCGCTGGACTAGCTCGACGCCAACAGCGTTCCGCAATCTATGAGACGTTCGCTGAGCTTCGGCGCCACGCTGGCCCAAAATCTCAATTTTTTGGCGCATGATAGCAAGCTTTGTTTGGCCGCAATGCGCTAACGCCCGGCGCTATGCAAGCACGACAAAAAGCGGCTGCGATAATCAACACACTCGCAGGAAAGGATCGCGGTTCACTAGGGCGCGGCTTCAGACTCCTGAGGCGATATGACCCGTTGTTCCTGGCTTCGGTTGTTTGGCTCGCCGCTTGGTTAGCTGCGATGGTCTGGATGTTGTTCAGATTGTAGCCCGCCCGGTCTTACGGGCTAACATCGTGCTTATTGCAGCCAGATCGCTTTTCCGGATGTTTTATTGTGAGCAGCGAAGCCGTATGCCTGATTTGTAGCCAACCCCGAGTGCTCAAGGGCGCTTTTCCTGTCGCAAGGGGTTACGACCTAGGATTCTACGAATGCGTCAGCTGCGGCAGCGACCTTTGGCTTGTTGCCAGAGCGTCCAAACCATCGGTGCCTAAGCTACGGAGGGGACGACCTTCTCGCGGTCAACAGCTCAAGGCAATTGACGCAGCGCTAAAGAAATTTGCTCGGATCGCAGTTGCTCCAAAACAGAAAGGCCCGCCAGCGTGAACAGGCGGGCCTCGTGTTCATCGCCCGAGCCGAGAGCGGTGCATTTCGGGCCCTATAGCAGCCGAACCAGCGCCTATTCGCTCTCCTCGTTGAGGACTAGAGTGCCGAGTCCGAAGAACGTGACGCCGCCGACCCAGAGAAGTTCAAGCGCGGTCTCGATTGCCGAGGTCTCGATCGGAGCATCATGCGAAAAGGACACGACCACGAACACCAAGTTCAGAACCAGGCCGATCCAGCCGCAAGCGAAGAACAGCAGTTTGAATAGGGGTTTCATGATCCCCTCACGCTCGCTATCCGCCGTACCGCCGTACGCATCGCTTGAGACAAACGAAACACTTACGCGCGCGCGTGGTACACCCACCTATGGGGTGTAGCCTAATATCACGCCGACACCGTGACGGAAACGCAGAGCACGTGGGCGCTAATCTGGACCGATCGCAGTTCATCCCATCTTGGCCGACGTCGTATGAGTTTCATCGCCCGCCGGCCGACTTGTCTGAGGCCATCCGGCGATATAACCCCCCTGGGAGCGGCTTCCAGAATCTTGGCAGCCACATGCGTGCGTGCACCGCTCACGCAGGGAAACGCTGCTGCAAACCTCGTCGAGGACCGCACGCAAAAGCGCGGTCGTGGCAGTATCGAACATGGGAACCCCACTAAAACCCTTATCTTGGGGCAATCGCTCGACGTTGAAAAGTGTCAAGCGGACAAACAATCGTAGTGATTTTATACCCTTGGCTGGCCCCGGCAACCGCACCGGCCCGATTGGCGCGCGATCAGCTGCCCGTATTGAGTTTCGTACGCTCGCGCCATCCGGATAGCGGTGAAACGTTCTTCGAAGCGGGCGCGCACCTTCCGTCTGTCCAGTCGTGCAACCTCCTTGACGGCGTCAACAGCCTGCCTCTCGCTGTCGACGATGACGCCCGTCACCCCGTCGTCGATCACCTCCGGAACCGAGCCCGAGCGATAGGCGATAACAGGCGTTCCGCACGCCATCGCCTCGATCATGACCAGGCCGAACGGTTCGGGCCAATCAATTGGAAATAGTAAGGCGGCGGCCTGGGCAAGGAATGGCTGCTTTCTTACTTCATCGACCTCGCCGATCAACTGAATAATCTCGCCATCGATACGAGGCTCGAGCTTCTTTTTGAAGTAAGCGCTCTCGGCACGCGGTATCTTTGCAGCGGTGCGCAGTGGCTTTCCCGCTGCGCTCGCTATGCGGATCGCATCTTCCGGACCTTTCTCCGCCGTGAGCCGTCCGAGAAACGCCAGATGATCCTTCTGCGTGCCACGGCCGAAACAGGTTCGAGGGCAGTCCGTGCTGGATCGTGCCGCTCCAATTCGTCTCCGGAAGTGGTAGGCGTTGATGGTCGGAAATCGACACGAAGCCCGCGCCAGGAAATTCCCGCATCACGTCGGAAAGCCCCGGCAAAGTCGAGCCGACCATGCATGGTAATGAGGAACGGCACACCCAGCCGACTGAGCAGCGGAAGCGGCAGCCAGTCGATGTGCGCGTGAATCACATCGAATTCTTTCGCGCGCTTGGCGATTGCCTCCAGCTGCAGCGCTAAGGCCGCGTTTGGATCGGCGCCCTTCCGCCCGAGGCGCAGCGCGCGCGGCCATACGGGCTGAAGCTTCCCTTTCGTCCGGGAATCGCCGCTCGCAAACAGCGTGACGTCGTGCCCCAGTTCGATCAGTTCATCCACCAGCCACGCCACTACTCGCTCCGTGCCGCCGTAGAGCTTAGGTGGGACGCTCTCGGCCAAGGGAGCAAGTTGGGCGATGCGCATCGATTTCCCCTAGACTGGAAGCACGGCCCGAAAGACGAGGATGACCGCTGCGGATAGGAGCTCCGAGATAGCGAGCAACGTCCATCCCGGCCTCGCACTGTCGAACGTGACTCGTTTGACGAGCCCCTCCACCAGACTCAACATTCGTCTTCGGGAAGGCGCTCCAGGTAAGCCAGGCCGAACCCTGTCAGTTCTTCGGCGTCGCTCACACGCGCTTCCCATCTCCCTTGCAGATGTCGCTCAAGAAGGCAGCGTCGCCTGTCCGCGGCATCGACCTCGCGATGCTTCGCCCGAAACAGGGACCAGACCGTATCCACGGCCGCTCGCAACGGGACATCGGCGACCATTTGCGCTCCGCGAAAAGTGACGTTGTCGCACGGCAACTCGTCTCAAGGGCGGGAGTTTCCGGTTTTTCCCTTATACTTCCGGCTAGGGACAGCACAGGCCGCGGCGTCCTCGTTAGGCCGGCGGGAGCAACCGATCACCACGTTCCAGAGAAATCACGACGATCGAAAGCCAATCGTCTTTCCGTCGGCCTGCGCACCAGCTTCGCGGACCGCTTCGCACGAGACCTTTGTCGTGCGACTGTCTGCGCAAGCGGCCTCTGGCCTTCAGTCTTCGGCGCCGTCGCCTCGGTCATCGCTGCTAAGGGTTCTGAAGAAGATGAGTTCGCCACTTCCGCCGCTGGTGTCATCGGCGCGACCATCGCGGGGCTACTCGTATCGAGCACGATTTTTTCGGGAAGTCTCCGCGCCGACCGAATGCGAATGATCGTCTTATCGAAGTCCGCGGACTGGGCATGATCAACCGAGGCAGGAAGATATCCGTCGGCGGCAAAGAGCAGCGCGGTCAAGACAAGGCCGACGAAAACGAAGTATCTGATGATCGGCATGGGCCGCCGTTTTGTCTAAGTTTCGTATTTTCGTCGATTGCCGGGGCGCGCGACGGTTTCGCGGCGGGTCGCCTCCTCCCCGGCCCGCCGCGACGGATCTTAGTCCACCTCCTGGACAACAGTTCGGGTGGCCGGATCCACCAGCATCACGCGCTCTCCGGAATAGACGTACCGATACTTGGTGAGCGACGGCCCCCATTCCGATGGCACCGCTTCGAGCTCTACGCCGCTTGGCACCGGGGATCCGACGGCGATCTTCTCGCGCGTCTCGACCGGACGGATCTTGTGCTCAGTTACGTAGCTCCGAATCTTTGTGCGGTACTCCGGCTCGATCTGCACTACGGCGGTATGTCCGGCCCCGGTCGTCGTGACTGTGGACTGGGCAAACGCGCCTGTCGAAATCAGCGCTGCCGCCGCGGACAGCAGTAGCAACTTCCTCATGTCATTCTCCTCGCCGCTGAATGCGGTCGGCGCGAAAACCACCATTAGTGCCAATCGTTCCCTGCGCTTGACGGGAGACGTGCCACTTTTTCCCTGCGAGCCCGCGGAACCGAACAGGTGTTGCCAGATTGCATTTGGGGGGACGAGGGTCGATCCCACCCTCATGACCGTTGCTGCTCTCAAGAATGGAGGAATCATGCGCACGTCCGATGTCGTGGAGTTGCGTCAAGAGGCAGGAATGGCAACGAAGTTGGAAGACGAGGCATGGACCTGGCGCAAACAGCGCCTCGCGCGACCGAAGTTTTCGATGAGAGGCGTCCAGGTCGTTCGGCTCCCGAGACGGCGGTTATCGCGTCCAGCGGTCGGAGCAGTCGTCAGCCGTTCTTAAGGATCGATCTCACCTCCCGTACGGGCCAAGATTCGCCTGCGCGTATGACCCGGACAATGCCGCCGGCGCCGACGAGAGCATGAGAGCCGACGTCGCCCTTCGTCACGACAAGGTCAAGCTCGGTTTCCGGCTTCCAGTTGAGCGTGACGTCGAGATCGCCCGGAAATATCTGCCAGCGCGAGCCATCGTCGAGTTCGACTATGTGACTCTCGGAATGCGACCTGATCTTCATGGCATCTCGATCGACCGTGCGGCACCGGACATTGGTACGTTTTCAAGACATCCGCGGGTCCAGACGAGCCCGTAGCCCGCGGAGTGAATACTCACTTTTGACCGGACCGCGCTTGAGCATTGGCCTTGTTCGGATCCGACTTGTTCGCCTCGTGATGGCCGATCACGCAACCGGCCGCTGCGCCACGCTTACCGTGGCCCGCCACGTGGCCCGCCGCCGACGATGGCTCCCTTGATGCATCCTTTTGCCTCGGCGGCTCCAGAGGAGATGAAAGCAAAGGCGACAGGCAACGGCGAGTATGGACCTAATGACAAACTCCGAACGTCGATCTGACGATTCAATCGCCACACCCACCGTCAGTTCCTCGTCTTCGCGCAGAAGATCGAAAGGAACGAGCATCAGGCGCGCTCCGTTACACCGCATCGATGTTTCTAAATGAGGAGGATTGCGATGGAAACGGAAAGGCGTGAAACAGGAACGCTGATCGGCAGCGACAAGGTCGAGGGCACCGCAGTGTACGGCGCCGATAACCAGAAGATCGGCTCGATCGAGCGTGTGATGATCGACAAGGTCAGCGGTAAGGTATCGTATGCCGTTCTCGGTTTCGGTGGCTTCCTGGGAATCGGCGACGATCACTACCCGCTGCCTTGGCAATCCTTGAAGTACGACACGAACCTTGGCGGATATCGATCCAATCTCACCGCAGAACGGCTGCAGGGAGCACCGAAATACGGCAATGACAACGACTGGAATTGGGAGGACCCGGGACGGGCGAGAGCGGTGAACGAGTACTATTCCGGATTCTGACCCTCGCCGGCGACCTGGCCGAGATCAACCTACGACAGGGGCGATGCCGCAACGACTACGGCATCGTCCCCCGCGTCCATCGCGCACCTGTTAGCAAGCTGACTCAATCCTCTTGCGGTCTAATTCGATTCTCCGAACCCGCTAGAGAGAACAGGAACGGCAGCCGGTTGCGATCATTGCAAAAGGAGAAGTCAAATATGGGAATATTCACCAAAGACATAAAGTCAATGGAAGACCTGCTGATCCACGGCCTCCAGGACATCTACTATGCCGAGCAGCAGATCGTGAAATCGCTGCCCAAGATGATCGAGAAGTCGACCAACCGCGACTTGTCGGCTGGTCTCAAGAACCACCTCGAAGAGACTTCAGCGGCTGCAAAAGGTCTTCGAGAAATTTGGCATGCAGCCCAGTGGGGCGCAATGCCCGGCGATCGACGGCATCATCAAGGAAGCGGATGGAACGGCGGCCGAAATCGAAGACAAATCGGTTCTCGATGCTGCTATCGTTTCGAATGCGCAAGCTGTCGAGCATTACGAGATGTGTCGGTACAACACGCTCATCGCCTGGGCCGAGGAACTTGGGCACGAGGACATCGTGCGCTTTTTGACGACAAACCTCAACGAAGAGAAGGCCGCGAACATCAAGCTCAACACGGTCGCGCAGCGCAAAGGCGTCAACAGAAAGGCCTCAAGCGCGACCTGATCCGTCATCAACATGGAGGAGCTCGGTGACCATCGAGCTGGACCATCGACTTCGTCGTCTTCTTTGCAACAAACATTTCCAACATCGCACATGACCCACCTCACAAAATTACCAAGCTGGGCGGATAAGGAGAACATCTACGCAGTAGTCGAAACGCCGCGTGGGAGTTCGTGCAAGCTCGATTACGATCCGAAGCTTGGCGCTTTCAGCTTGGCGAAGCCTTTGATGGCCGGCCTCACTTACCCTTATGACTGGGGCTTCATTCCGTCGACCAAGGCCGAAGACGGTGATCCACTCGACGTTTTGATCATCCATGATTCGCGTACCTATCCTGGCGTCGTATTGCGCTGCCGGCCGATTGGCATTTTGGAGGTCGAGCAAAAGAGTAAAGGCGCGAAGGAGCGAAACGATCGCATCTTCGCTGTACCCGACCGGTCGCCCCTCGAAGCTGATCTGAAAGATATCAGACACCTCCCCTCTCGCGCCCATGACGAACTGGAGCAGTTCTTTCTTGCGACCGATGCGCTCGAAAACAAGGAACTGACGTTTTTGGGATGGCATGGGCCGACCCGCGCCGCGAAGACCATCAAACGTCTCGCGCGCTAAAGGCGCCTCAATGGGCGCATTGCCCCCTGGGGCGGTCAAGGCTGTTTCGGCGGAAACTCGTTAGCGCGCGACAGGACCGCCATTTCGTCGGTTTCGAGCGCGATCTTCTGCGCGAGCATCACATCACCAACTGCTAGAGCACGCGCGGGAACGAAGCACCAACCCTTCTTCGCCTGCCCTTGTTCATCGATCTCCAAAACATTCCTCATCGTGCCCTGGCAAATTCGATATCGTCGCCCCGTGTGACAGCCTGTGACATCGAAGTGACCTTGGGTATCGAATTGCGCCCGCTGCTTAGGCGATAACCATTCTCGCAAAAGGCGAAGCGCACGGGCTTCAGGAGGATTTTGCTCGATGAAGCTCCAATAGAGCCCACGAAGCGCGCGCCACCGCGCGCGACTGCCAAGGCGATTGCGTCTGAACCAAAACATCTACCCTGCAGCGAACAGGCTAGCCACCGACAAGGCGCGGATAGAACAATGTCTCGTCAACGGCCGGATCAAACGTCCGAACGATGTTGAGATCGCCTGTCGCCGTTCGCGTGGCAGCTGTAAATCCTTGGCCGGTCAGCTTGCGAAAGCGTCGCTCAGCCCCGGCCACCCCCTTGGTGTCAGTTTGGTCAAAAAAATGTCTGCTGTCGCCTGTGTGGTCCATAACGATCTGGGTAGCCATCGAGGAAAGCTCCACAATTCCTAGCCCCCGACGCGTAGAACCTGGCGGCGGCCCCTACTGTTCCGAGTTCTGGAAAATTTCGCTGTCCGCCCATCTGGCGGGCGTCTGGCGTAAATGCCTTGCGTCCACTTTGAGGCACAGCGTCTACTGATCTGAACCTTACCGCTTGTGACCAAACCGGCCATTCGAAAACGATACTCTGGACAGGCTGTCGTGCCTGGGGATCGTTGCGGCTAGACAAACTGGGGCGCCGCCATGGACCTCGGGGGTTGGCTGCGGAGGCTCGGTCTCGAACAATATGAGGCAGCGTTCCGCGAGAATGTGATCAACGACACAGTCCTCCCAAGCTTAACGGCGGAGGACTTGAAGGATCTTGGTGTCGGACTTGTCGGGCATCGCCGTAAGCTACTCGATGCCATCGCGTGCCTTACGAGCTGAACCGGACGCACCGTTGCCCCTCAGCGACGCTCCTTCCGATACTCGCAAAGTCAATAATGACGCCGGGGAGCGCCGCCAGATTACGGTGATGTTCTCGGATCTTGTCGGTTCGACGTCGCTCTCCGTACGAATGGACCCGGAAGACCTGCGTGAGATCATTTCGGCGTACCAGACGTGCGTTGCCGATACCGAGCGCCGCTTTGGCGGCTTCGTCGCGAAATATTTGGGCGATGGCGTGCTCATTTATTTCGGTTATCCCTGAGGCGCACGAGGACGACGCCGATCGGGCCGTGCGCGCCGCTCTGGAAATGATTACTGCACTTGGCGCGCTTAAATCGTCCGTCCCATTACAGACCCGCCTTGGTATCGCGACGGGGGTTGGTGGTTGTTGGCGATCTCGTCGAGGCCGGGGAAGCGCAGTGCCGACTTTGCGAAATTGCACGTCGACAGCAGGCGAGGTCTTGGGAGCTGAGCGCTGCGACGAGCATGGCGCAGCTTTGGCGCGACCAGGGTAAACGCGACGAGGCTCGCGATCTGCTCGCTCCGGTCTATAACTGGTTCATCGAAGGCTTCGACACCGATGATCTGAAGAAGGCCAAAGTCATGGTCGACACGTTGGTGTCATAGCCCGTCCTATACTCCTGCGATTTTCGAGATCAGATCCCGTCGACATTTTCCCGTCGGTTGCCGACATCCGACCGGCAGCATTCGGACGCTTGTGATCGGCGGCAACGTCACCGGCTGGGTTATCCGAGGCGGCGGCACGCCGACCATGATGGCTGTCCGCCGCTCGTTACCTTCGTCCGCGTGTTTGCTTTGCAAAGATGAGGACCGACACGAAGGCGGCGAGCGCGAGGCTATCGACTACTAGCGTGAATTTTTCCATTGCATGGCAATATGAGTTTGTTCCTGCCGCCCGCGGTGCTCGGTCGCAGCTTCGCGGCTCTATCAGGACAATATCGAGCCGCTGTTCACTCCTTACGAGTGACCATCACCTAATTCCTTCGATCAGCTTCCTCCAGCCAAGTACATCGTTCCCCATCAGCAGCAAAACGCCGAGGGCAGCTAAGTGGTGTGGCAATTCGCAATCGGGACGTGCGCTCATATCGGTTACAAACGAGCCGACCGCATTTTTAAGATCGTCTCGGTTGAGATAATCGAAGGCTCGCTGCTTGCAGCGCCCGACATATTTGTCGCGCGGCATGTCAGTTATCAGGGAACGATCCACTTTCATCTCTCCAGCTAATGATTGTATCCGGCAAGCAAACGTTGAAACAAAAGAGAGTTGCCTGTCTGTCCGATAAGCAACAAACAGACGCGTTTCGGTCGCAGTGTGGGAATTGGGATACAGATCATCAGCGCCATGCGCTCAAAAGCGTGCGCAATGCGTCATAAAACTTTCATTTGGAGCGACTGCACAGGCCTGCGAGCGCCAATTTCAGAGATTGAGCCAGACGTGTTCCGCGTGGCCTGACGAATGGGTCGCGGAAGATTTGGTCAGCAAGCAGCGCGAGCGAATCGCAGCGGCCCGCAGAAGTCGAGTGTGCGGAGCTGGGTTACGGGCTATCGCAGTAACGAATATCTGCCAGAACGTTTGCCGAAAATTATAATCACAAGTCGTGCGTCCCACCTACATTTCCGCTTTGCCCAGATAGCGACCAAACTCCGCAACGCCGCGAAGTGACGCGAAGGGTCAGGAACAAGGACTCAAAGCGAAGGTCATCCACCGCGCGCTTGAGGCCGCTGGTCCAAGCAATGGAAAGTAAGTAGCGCCCTCCATGAAGGTCCGATGGGATGGCTGCGCGTTGCCACAGCGGCTATCTCGTTTCCGGCGGCGTGGAGCGCTCGCTCACGCAGATACCTTAGCGACCGGCAACGGTTTCAGCTGGAATCGGTCCACAATCCCAAACCCATCGACTCTCATCGCCTGGTCCTCTCAGCGGGCCGCCGCCGGCGCGGGCCCGCCTGGCGCAGAGCCGGCCATCTCTAGTCGTGGACTAACTTTAAGCGTCAAGGCGACGAGGCCACCGACCAAGGCGCAACCGCCCAAGACCAGCAGCCCGGCGGTGAAGCTGCCAGTCGCATCTTTGAGGTAACCCATCAGGAAAGGTCCGGCGAACCCGGACAGATTGCCGAGCGCATTGATCCCCGCGATCCCCGCCGCAGCCGAAGCTCCCGTCAGGAACGCGCTGGGTATCGGCCACAGCAGAGGGGGCGTCGCGGAAACGCCGATCTGGCTCAGGCAGAGGAAGCCAAGCACCAGCGCCGGGGCGGAGACGAGACCCGCGCCGGCCAGACCGACTGAGGCGAGAAGCATGGCAAAGCAAACGTGCTCCCGACGCTTCAAGGTGCGGTCGGAGTTGCGGCCCAGGAGGACCATTCCGACGGCGCCAAACAAGAACGGCACAGCGGACAGCAGGCCGGTCTGGAAGTTACTCACGCCGAAGTCCTTGATAATCGTCGGCAAGAAAAACGCCACACCATAGCTCGCCGCGTTCAGACAAAAATAGACGAACGCGCAAGCAAGGACACGGAGGTCGGTGAGCGCCTTGACGATGCCTAGGTGCTCGACAGCCACCTTGTGCTGCCTTTCGGATTCTAGCCGTTGTTCGAGCCAGCCCCTCTCGTCGTTGGCGAGCCACGTCGCAAGCCCCGGCCGGTCAGTCAGGTAGAAGATGACCCCGAAGCCCATCAGGATCGACGGCAAGGCTTCGAGGATGAAGAGCCATTGCCAGCCATCCAGTCCAGCGCCGACGATGTTCAGCAGAGCCCCGGAAATCGGGCCGCCCACAATCGACGAGAACGGTATTGCCAGCATGAACAAGGAGACAACCCGGGCGCGGTAGACCGAGGGGAACCACAGTGTCAGGTAGAAAATGATCCCGGGAAAGAAGCCCGCTTCGGCGAGACCGAGCAGGAAACGGAGGATGTAGAAAACCCACTCGGTCGAGATCCCGGTAGCCGCCGAGATCGAGGGGATGAAGGCGAACAAACCAGAGATGACACCCCAGCTTAACATGATGCGGGCGATCCAGAGCCGAGCGCCGAACCTGTCGAGCGCAAGGTTGGATGGTACTTCAAACAGGAAATAGGAGATGAAGAACAGGCCCGCACCGAAGCCGTATGCAGCCTCCGACAGGCCAAGCGCCGAGTTCATTTGTAGTTTGGCGAAACCGACGTTCACCCGGTCGAGGTACGCGACGAAGTAGCAGACGAAGAGGAAGGGCAGCAGACGCCACATTATCTTGCGGATGGTCCTTGCTTCGATCTCGTCCATGGCACCGTTACCTCCGTGTCGGTCGGGCTTAGGCGGCCTGCCCGGATCACTTTGAGGGCACTCATTTTTGCTCCCAATCGGTTGTATCTGATCCGATGGGTATCAACTTGCGCGTCGTCCGTGTGACCGCATTTTCTGGATGGCAAGGTCAATCGTTCAAAGCCAGATCGTGCAGACAACGCCGGTGCACCGCAGTACAGACTTCACGGCTGCCGTCGGCGCTGGATCTCACTTAGGGACAGGCTTTCCGATGCTGCACTACGATGCAAGCTAAACACGATCTCGGTTGCAAAACCCCAAGTTCCTTCGCGTGATTTGGTTCCCTCACCCCAGCTTCCGCGTGAATCTAAAATGAGCGACGATGGGAGCACACAGGAGAACAATATGACAATCTACATTTCGCAGGGGCGGTACACACCGGCGGCGATCCGCGCAATGACCGCGAAGCCGGAGAACCGTTCTGAGGCGATTGCTGAGATGCTCGCCGCCGCCGGCGGTCGTCTAATCAGTTGGTACCTCACCTTGGGTCGGTATGACTGGCTGATAGTAGCCGAAGCACCCGACGAACGTACGCTGGTGTCGGCCGTGCTTGCGGCGGCAGCTGGCGGAAGCTTGTCCGACATAACCACGACGGTGGCACTGTCCGCCGACGATACAGTAAAGGCTTTCGGTCAGGCGGGTGAGCTTGCGAAGAAATTCAGATCGGCCGGAGCTGACTTCTATGGGGTGCCGATCGAGTCGGCTCGCGAAATCGCATCGGACACAAAGTAGCCGAACCTCCACACGCCACGTGGATGGCCGAGACTATGCCTACGGGAGTTCGTAAAGCGGGTGGCCAATCGCTTCCGGTCTTACCCGATGGGCGGACATTCTTGGTGTCCGTCGGCAAGTCTCAGAAGGGGCCCATCAGCGAAGTGGCGGCACGCCTCATTGAGGTCCGGTCAGTGGAGCATAGCGGACCAGATTTGCTCTCACTGAGTTCTTCGCATTTTGACCGGTGGACTCAACCGGTCGGTGCAACACTCTAATCTTTTAGCAGAGATGGAGTGTGGACATGAAGCAGCGACGTCGCA
>NZ_JBANAZ010000075.1:0-43606 GCF_059803455.1 Bradyrhizobium sp. UFLA05-108
ATCTGGTCGCGATGAACGGCCATGGGCGCTCCGCTTCCGGCGGGGCGCCTGCCTTCCACCATCGGGATTATGCGGAGCAGAACATGCCGAGATCGGCGAAAAGCCAGCCCCATCACAGGATGGCACTCCGCATAATCCCGCTCTCCGCATAATCCGCATTATGTGGTGCACCACATAACATCGAGTTCGGCGCCGCCTGGAAGAAGACGGCCCGCGACAGCGAACGCGAATACCTCTCCGTCAAGCTCGACGATCCGAGCTTTCCGGCCCCGATCTACGCTTCGCTGGTGAAGGTCGAAGGCGACGAGGGCTTCACCCTGATCTGGTCTCGCCGCAACGGCGACTGATTCCTTGGAACCATCGGCCCCGCCTCCTCGGAGGCGGGGCTTTTTTCCTCGTTCCACCGCTTTGAAGAAAGCGGAAAGGAGCTTTCCTTTTGAAGGGATTGCAAAGGGGCCGCCCTCGTGCGGGCAAGGGTGAAGTACGATTCCGCGCCGGCGGAGCGGTTTCCCCGCTCTTCCACGCAACAGATCTTCATTCACGCCGGCCAAATAGTGGCATCTTTCGATCGAGCTGACATAGGTGCGATCGATTATCGCGCGGTGCGCTAACTCTTCCTGCAACAAGCCTCGTGCCTGCCGCAGCTTCCGTGCATTCTGTGCCAAAACCTCCCGGATCTTCATAACCGGGAGGGCAGCGCCTTGATGAGTATTTCTCCACGGAGTATTCCCTACACTTGCGGAGATGGAGCGCCGCCACTGCGCTAACCGAAGAATAATTCATCTCTGGTATGCACAAAACCCGTAGACCGGTGGGCGTGTCGGTACGAAAATGAATGCAGTCAGGATTTGCTCGATCGAAGCTTCTAGGACCATAGGAGTTTCATACTGTGCCGCCGCGTGATCCAAAAGTTGCAGATTTGGCGCCCAGCGAGCCCATGCTAACATCGTATGACGAGCAACACGCTGTCACGTATATGCGTCTCCTCGACGCCGAAGCTGACAACGCCGACTGGCGCGAAGTTGCGCGGATTGTCCTTCACCTTGACCCTACTCTCCAGCCGGATCGCGCTCGCCGCAGTTTCGAAAGTCACTTGGCTCGCGCGAAGTGGGCTGCGCGCCACGGCTATCGTCATTTGCTGCAGAGGGGTTGGCCGAAGGATGAAAAATGAATGGCGTTTGAAGCAATCATGACTTCTTGGTGACGCTCGATAGTGAGGGCCAATCGGGCTATTCGGGTGACCTATCGACGCAACCTGAAATTGTCGCATTTGTTGTGCTGCAATTCCTCGTATTACCAGTGAGGAATGAGTACGATGTCAGTCTTTGATTGGAAATCACAGTCCGCCTATGACAAGGTCCACGAGGCCGAGACCACGGATGTCGCTTGGGAGTGGCTTCGCCGAGATGGCGAATATCAAAGAGCCTATAAAGACCTGACCAACGCCCAACGATCGAGCGGGATGACCGACGATTTCCGACAGCAATGGGGGCTGTCTTTTCGCAGCTGATCCTCAGAAGGCGTTCGATCAGCAGACAATCTTCTGGTCACCCGAGGCTCTCTCCACCGTGCTGACTGTCCGCACGTTAGTCGCGCCGTCGGATTCCAGACGGTACGATCTCAACCTGACGATGCTGCGAAGTGGTGAGCTTCGTCATGCGGCGGACGGATGGCACGCCATCCTGCCGCTGGGAGGGACGAATCACCGCCTGTGGCTACAAGAACTGCCGGCGAGCGGTTCATCAATTGCTGTCGAACTGCAATTCGATTCCGATTTCGGTACTCGATCGCAGGCAGCATTTCGGTTCTGGTCGGCGCTCGACCGGCGGCCGCTCGGGCCATCTCTTCTTCCACTTTCCGTCCAGCGGCGTCAGCGCACGATCCTCGCGATGCGCGCCCTGGACGGGTGGTTGGCGGGAAATAGCTATCGCAACATCGCAACCGGCTTGTTCGGGCGACAGCGCCTTCCCGAGCGAGGCTGGAAGACACATGATTTGCGTAACCGTACGATACGCCTCGTTCAAACGGGGATGTCGATGATGCGCGGCGGCTATCGCGCGCTACTACGTCGAGCAAAGCGAAACCGGTAACTCATCCCTCGAACTATCCTATCCGCGACCGGGTATCGAAAATCGCTACCCCTATCTTCGGCATCCCTCTACGCAGGTCCACTCCGCGATTATGACCGTCGACACGCGCTGCAAGTCGGGAGCGCGCCAGATGATCACGGAGCCCTTCAAATGTCCGATCCGAATGCCGGCTTGCCGCCGCGATACCTGCGCACGCCCGAGGCCGCGCGACTCCTTGGCCTGTCCGGCCGCACACTCGAAAAGCATCGCACCTTTGGCACGGGCCCAACCTATCGCAAGCTCGGTGGGCGCGTCGTTTATGCGCTCGATGACCTGAAGGACTGGGTTGATCGCGGCGCCAAGACGTCGACCAGCGATCCCGGCGCTGGTGGTGTGTTGCCCGCCAAGCGGCACGCGCCCATTCCCTATGCGGGCAAAGAGCGGCGCTGACCATGTCCGACAGCAAAACCTCTACGCACCCGGCGCTCCGAGCGCGATCCGCTCGATCTATCCCGTGCTCTTCCCGGCGATCTTGCACCACGCGATGCTCAAGACTTGACGGCTTATCCTTTCTTTTTGCTGGCGAAGTCCAAGCGGATCGCGCCGATCAACTTCCATGTGGGAACAGTCTCGATTCGTGTCGAAGCGGTGGCGCAACACGGCATGGCGACGATTGGGGATGCGGACGTCCTGATTTGGGCCGCCTCGCAGATTGTCGAAGCGCGCGACGTCGGCCTGAAGACCTCCAGGCTGATGGCCACGCCGTACGAGATCCTAACTTTCGTCGGCCGTGGCACCAACGTGCGCGATTGCGACTGCCTCAAGGCTGCGCTCGACCGGCAGTCGACCAAGGTGGTGGTAACGTCAATCCGCCAGCCGACGGAACGCCGGCGGTATTGCTTCGCCTGGATCAATGAATGGAAGGAAACGGCCGACATGCACGGCGATCCCCGCGGGCTGGAGCTCATTCTGCCCGATTGGTTCTACACCGGTGTCTTGAATGAAGCCTGCGCGCTTACCATCGACCGCGCGCACTTCGATCTCACGGGCGGGTTGGAGCGGTGGCATTGTTATCGCCTCGTGCGCAAGCAGGATGGCCGCCAGGAAGGCGGCTGGAGCTTCGATATCGTGCATCTCCACGCGAAGTCTAGCAGCTTGTCACCGCTCAAATACTTTACTTACGACCTGCGCGAGATCGCCCGTCGTCAAACGCTGCGGGATTACCAACTCGTCACCACATGGGATCCAAGCGGCAGCGAACGATTGAACTTTGCGCCCGCTCTCGTTGATCCCTTTGTAGGACGCTCCCGTAAGCGCGACGGCCGTAAGGGGGATAAGTTGTGAATCAACTCGTGTTATCGGGGACCAAGACTCTCGTGCCATCGGGGACCGGATCCTCGTACTATCAAATCCGGTCGACATCTTGCTGTGCAAGGACTTCCCGCTCTCTTAACTTTCCTAGCTTAGAATCCTTCGGACTCTTTCTAACGGAAGCGAACGCGTCGTGCGTTGGTTCACAAGGTCTCGCGAACTGGTACCGGGCCTTGCGAAACTGCTCCTCGACTGGCGAACTCGAACTACTCGCCTGGAGCCGGATCCCGTGCCGATCCGCCTCTCGCCACTGCCACCTTCCACGCGCAGTCAGACGGTTAGCAGGAGAGAAGACACCGGGCTTTCCGACGCTAGTGCGGTTCATCCAGGAATCGAATGGATCTGCAATTGGCCGGTCCGACCGCATTACTTCTCGGCGACACGGAGCTGCAACATGAACGACTTCACGACCGTCGAGCTTATGTGGGTCGAAAAGCGTATCGAGAACCGGATCCGGTTCGGCCATCCGGTATGCGAACAGATCATTGACCGTCATCGCCGCCTCCTCTCGTTCGCGCCCGGCAGCATGTTCGCGTTCGTCCGTTGGACCTCCAATGACTTCGGCACGGTATTGTCCCGCGTCGATATCTTGCGCGCGGCGGAGCAAGGTCGGCGCCACTCGACCGTCCCTTGGATCAGTCCCGGTGGCGAGAGCCTGCTGCGACTATCTGGCTGGCCGAAGGTCGCGCGCGTCCTGCAGCTCGTTGACGCCGTCGAGGCGCTCGGCATCGATCCGGCTGAGGCCGCTCCCGACTATTGGCATCACGTGCACAACCGCCTGTCGGTCAACGAAACGCCAAGAGCCTACACGCGCGCCCGTCACCAGGCTTGGCTGCACCGCCGGAGGGTAGCGTCATGACGAACCGGACGTGTACCATCGTTCTCACTCTTGGAGCCCTGGCTCTTGTGCTCTCCACGATCAATGAGGCCCCTCCATCCTACATCTGGAACGTCTCAGAGAGCGTTCCGGTCGGCCTGTATCATTTGCGACCACTGAAGCAACTGACCGTCACCGAGCTTGTGGCAATACGACCGCCGGAACCGCTTGCGAGTTTTCTCGACTTGAACGGTTACCTGCCGATCGGCGTGCCCATGCTCAAGCGAATCCTCGCATTGCCCGGGCAAACCGTCTGTAGGAGCGGACTCACGATCACGGTCGATAGCATTGAGTTAGGGCAGGCCCGCGAGCGCGATAGCCGCGGCCGGCCATTGCCAAGCTGGCAGGGATGTCGCGTGATCGACGCCGGCGAAATCTTCGTCATGAATTGGCAGTCGGCGGACTCTCTCGATGGTCGGTACTTCGGGTTCATTTCGGCATCCACTGTCATCGGACAAGCGCTTCCTGTGTGGACCAGAGAAGAGTGAGCATGTCGAGACGTTTCGTCCGATTGCGACCTATCAGCGCGTCCTCTCGCGGCACCGGTCCGCCATCCCGGCCAACTCTTTGGAGCCCATTGTGGGGAGCCGCGCTTCGGAGTGACGGCGAGTTCGACCGCTTTGGATCCGCAGGGTTCTTGCGACCTATAACGCGGGGCCTAGTCGATGCGAGTAGCTCTTGGCAGCAGGCCGCCGGCTCCCCGACGAGACATTGGCCTATGTTCAAACGATCGAAGCCGAGATCGGTATCAAGCGACAAAGACCCTGACTTCGTCGGGTGGAAGCTCTCCTTCTCGATTGCAAAATGTCGCCGCCGTACAGTCTCCGACGAGGTCTTCCGTCGGAAGGGACTCAGCAGCGTTCGCTTACCAAATTGGTCGGTCCAGCGATCTACCCAACCTCGGCACGTCTGCGTTGATGCCTCACGCAACAGGTCTGTTTGTGCGGTCTTCACATTCGGGATCATCACGATGACCGCAATCACACTCTGTCGGATGCTTTCGTGCGTTTTCGTATGCTCGGAAGTCGGAGGAAGGGAGCAGGGGATAGACGACCGGGGATGGCTCTTCAAATCGGGCTTCGAGAAACCGGTGCACGCCGATAGCCGCCGTGTGGCCGAATCTGGAGCCTGGTGCAACGATTAAAAGGTCGTTGCCACAAGGGAGAGCTCCGATGAAACTCTATGTTGGATTGGACGTCGGTCTTGAAGAAACCAGCCTTTGCATCGTTGACAGCGAGGGTCTCACGGTCCGCGAAGTCAAGGTCAGCACCGAGCCAGAGGCGATCCGCTCCGCTGTAGAGAACTACGCGGATCGCCTCGATAGAGTGGGAGTCGAGGCGTCATCGCTGGGCATCTGGCTGTATCGCGAATTGCATCCAGCGGGGCTCCCGATCGTTGTCGTCGAAGCGCGTCATATGCGCGTTTCGCTCTCGACGATGCGCAACAAAACAGATCGCAACGATGCGCGCGGCATCGCGCAGATGATGCGACTGGGCTGGTACCACGCCGTCCATGTCAAGAATATCGACATGCAGAAGATGCGTAAGCTGCTGACCAGCCGGAAGCTGCTCAAGCGCAAACTGATCGACCTCGAAAACCACATTCGTGGTGCGCTGCGGGCCTATGGGCTGCTCGTAGGAGCCGTCGCTCGAGGTGCCTACGAAGCACGCGTCCGCGAGCTGCTCGAGCGCAGCGATCCGATCTTCGTGATGACCATCGAGGCCATGCTGGACGTGCGCCGCGCCATCCTCGAGGGTTACGATCGGCTGCATCGTGTGCTGCTGCAGGTGGTCCAGCATGATGCTGTCTGTCGGCGTCTGATGACGGTTCCCGGCGTCGGTCCCGTTGCGGCCCTGTCATTCAAGGTTGGCGTTGATGACCCTCATTGCTTTGCGCGATCACGAACGGTCGGCGCCCATTTTGGCCTGACGCCGAAACGGCACCAGTCCGGCACGTCCATCGACTTCGAAGGGCGCATCAGCAAACAGGGCGACGTAGCAGTGCGCGAGGCGCTTTCCGAGGCGGCCGCAAGCCTGCTGCTGCGGGTCAGGAAATGGTCGGCACTGCGGGCTTGGGGTCTGCGGATCGCCAAACGGTCGAGCATGCTGTGCGCGATCACCGCGGTCGCGCGGAAGCTCGCAAGCATTCTGCACCGGATGTGGGTCAGCGAGACCGATTTCCATGTTGGTTTTGGCGCCAAAGTCACGCAGCGGCTGCGGTTGAAACCTGCACGGTAGCCGCGGTGCATATGATGACGGATTAGCGCTGGGTTTGCGCCCAGCATGTTGGGGAGGAGCGAAATTAGAGATCCGCGCGCGCGGTGAGCGTCCCCTGGCGGGGCCGCGAAACGGGGAATGTCCGCTATCTCTTGCCTGCTGCCGCCCTTCGGGGAAGAGAGCGCCGGACTGCTTGGACAGCCCTGTTTACGAACCTGATGAAGAGCATGCGACGGCCGAAGTGCTGAACGCGAAGGAACGCATGGACCCCGCCTGGTGAATGCCGATCGCAAACGCGGTTGTGGTGACGTTTGTGTGTTGTCGATGCAGGGAGTCGGTGATGGCTGAAGTTCGAAGAGTCGAAGAAAAGCGTAGGAATGAGTTGACTTTGCCCGCCCGATTAGGAAGGCAAGGGAAAAGGCCAGCCGTCGGTCCGGCCTATGTGGTTGGTTGAGGGGCGATTTTTGCCATGCGGGCGATGCCCCCTGCCATCGCTTTCGCGATTTCTCAAGTGCAATCAATGTCTCGCACGCCATACGCCTGCGCCAGAACAAGGTTTTCCACTGTGACGTCACGCGACGACGACCTGCGGATCCGCCCCGGTCGCATCGACCACGGCAACCGTGGGGCCAAGCGCCCGAAGAGCTTCGTCGGGGAGGTGATGCGGTCCGCAAAGAGGGCGGGGCATGTCGGCAACAGTTTTCGGTCAAGCCAGGCTCACAGTCGGTCCCACTTCGGGCGCGGCCGCCGCGCGGCAGTCTCGATCCGCCTGCGCTCTAATGCCCGGCGGGTGGTGACAAAAGCACGCGTCGTGCGTCACAAGGGCTCGCGCTTTCGATCGGCGACCCTGCCCAAGCACCTGGCCTATCTCAAGCGCGATGGCGTAACGCGTGACGGCGAAGACGCGCGCATGTTTGACAAGACCTCTGATGCGGCGGACGAGCGCGCCTTCGCCGCGCGTTGCGAAGAGGATCGTCATCACTTCCGCTTCATCGTCTCGCCCGAGGATGGCGCCGCGCTGGGAGACCTCAAGACGTTCACGGGTGAGCTGATGCGTGACGTCGAGAAGGATCTGGGAACCAGACTCGACTGGGTCGCGGTAGATCACTGGAATACGGACAACCCGCATGTCCACATCCTCATCCGCGGGCGTGCCGACGACGGTCAGGACCTCGTGATCAGCCGCGAGTATATCAGCCGCGGCTTGCGTGATCGGGCGGCCGACCGAGTTACCCTCGAGTTGGGGCCGCGAAGCGAGCATGAGATTCGCGCAAGCCTCGAGCGGGAGGTCGATGCGGAGCGCTGGACCAGCCTCGACCGTGCGCTGCGGGACATTTCCGACGCGAATGGGGGCGTGGTAGATCTCAGGCCAGGCCCGGATATCCAAGATACCGACCCGCGCAGTCTGCTGCTCGGCAGGGCCGCCAAGCTGGAACGCCTTGGTTTGGCTGAGCCAGCAAGCCCCGCCTGTTGGACCCTGAAACCTGGCCTTGACGAGGCGCTTCGCCAGATCGGCATGCGCGGCGACATCATCAAGACGATGCACCAGGCCCTCTGTGGGGCCGGTCGCGAGCCGGATATCAGCACCTTTGCTCTGCACAGCGAAGAACCGACCGATCCCGTTTTGGGGCGCCTCGTTCAACGTGGTCTCGACGATGAGCTCAAAGGATCCGCCTACGCGATCATCGCCGGTATCGATGGTCGCACGCACCACCTGCGCTTTGCAGACATTGAGATGACTGGCGATGCGCCGGCTGGCGCCATCGTCGAGGCACGCGCATACGATGACACGAACGGGCGCCGGCGCGTGTCGCTGGCCGTCCGATCGGACCTGTCCATTGAGCAACAGGTAGTGGCAAAAGGCAGTACATGGCTCGACCGTCAGCTCCTCGCCAAGGATCTGCCGCTCAGCCACGGCGGCTTCGGAGCCGAGGTGCGGGAAGCGATGGAGGCTCGCGTCGACTACCTCATCGAGCAGGGCCAGGGCCGCCGGCAGGGGCAGCGCGTGCTATTCGCGCGCGACTTGCTTGCGACGTTGCGGCGGCGCGAGCTGCAGGAGGCGATCACCAAGCTTGCGGCTGGAACGGGGCTTGACCACCGCTTGACTGCTGAGGGCGATCCTGTCTCCGGCATCTACAGGCAACGGGTGACCCTTGCCTCGGGCCGCTTTGCCATGATCGATGATGGTCTCGGTTTCCAACTCGTACCATGGCGACCAGCCTTGGAGCAGCATCTCGGAAAGCAGGTCACAGGCATCATGATGCCAGGCGGCAGGGTCGACTGGGATTTTGGTCGCAAGCGCGGACTGGGCCTCTAGCGGTATCGGCCGGATCCTGACCTGTCCGATTTCTGCGCGGGGACCGCACGACACACCCTTGGGGGCGTCTTATCCTTGATGTCGCGCGGGTAGCCCTGCTGCATCTCGGCCATGTCAACAACCAAAGTGCTTTGGGGCCAGATCACGCTCGTCCTTGCCATCGTGCTCATCACCACGTGGGCAGCGACCCAATGGGTTGCCTGGAGGCTGGGATTCCAGCCGCGACTCGGAGCACCCTGGTTTGAGCTCGGAATGCCCATCTACCTTCCCCCCGCCTTCTTCTGGTGGTGGTACGCATACGATGCATATGCCCCCAAGATCTTCGTCGAGGGGGCCTGCATCGCGGCGTCCGGCGGGGTGATCTCGATCATCGTCGCCTTCGGAATGTCGATCTGGCGAGCGCAGGAGGCGCAGACCGCGGCCACCTATGGCTCCGCCCGATGGGCACTGCAGAATGAAATTCGTAGCGCGCAGCTCTTGGGCCCGGACGGTGTCGTGCTGGGCTGCTTTGATCGCTACTACCTTCGACATGACGGCCCCGAGCACGTGCTCTGCTTCGCACCCACGCGATCGGGTAAGGGCGTTGGTCTCGTCGTGCCGACGCTCCTGACATGGCCCGGCAGTTGTATCGTCCACGACATCAAGGGCGAGAACTGGCATCTAACCTCTGGTTTCCGCGCCCGCCATGGAAAGGTCGTGCTGTTCGATCCGACCAACCGAAACTCGGCAGCCTATAACCCTCTCCTGGAGGTTCGTCGCGGCGAGTGGGAAGTTCGGGACGTCCAGAACATTGCCGACGTGTTGGTCGATCCGGAAGGTGCCTTGGAACGGCGCAACCATTGGGAGAAGACCAGTCATTCCCTGCTGGTCGGCGCGATCCTGCATGTCCTTTATGCCGAAGTAGACAAGACCTTAGCGGGTGTCGCAAAATTCCTGTCGGATCCCAAGCGTCCGATCGAGGCGACCTTGCGTGCGATGATGTCGACGGCACATCTGGCCGATACCGGCGTTCACCCGGTGATCGCCTCTGCGGCGCGAGAGCTTCTGAACAAGAGCGACAACGAACGCTCTGGCGTGCTTTCAACTGCGATGTCGTTCCTTGGGCTCTACCGTGATCCAGTCGTGGCACAGGTCACGCGCCGCAGCGACTGGCGGATCCGTGACCTGGTGGAGGCAGACCAGGCGACAACTCTTTACCTCGTCGTACCGCCGTCCGACATTAGCCGGACCAAGCCGCTCGTACGGTTGATTCTCAACCAGATCGGCCGCCGCTTGACGGAGGATTTGAAGGCCAAGGGACGTCGGCATCGCGTGCTGCTGATGCTCGACGAGTTTCCGGCGCTGGGCAGGCTGGACTTCTTCGAGTCGGCGCTAGCGTTCATGGCTGGCTACGAGCTCAAGAGTTTCTTGATCGCCCAGTCCCTGAATCAGATCGAGAAGGCCTATGGCCCGAACAATTCGATTCTGGACAACTGCCATGTCCGTGTGTCCTTCGCCAGCAACGACGAACGTACCGCTCGGCGCGTGTCGGAAGCGCTGGGAACCGCGACGGAATTGCGCGCCATGAAGAACTATGCTGGCCATAGGTTAAGCCCGTGGCTCGGTCACCTCATGGTGTCGCGGCAGGAGACCGCACGTCCGCTTCTGACGCCCGGCGAGGTGATGCAATTACCACCGGACGATGAACTGGTTCTGGTTTCAGGGTGCCCGCCGATCCGTGCGAAAAAGGTGCGCTATTACGAAGACTCGCGGTTTCGTGAGCGCGTGCTTCCGCCGGCAACGTCAAGCGGGGTGGAGAGCCGTGTTTCGCTTGCGGAAGATGATTGGAGCAAATTGCCCCTGCCGGTCACCCCGCTCAACACGCAGAAACCGAAGGTTCAAGAACAGCAAAGTGGATCCATCGACGATCCGGCCAATGGTGGCATTAGGCGAGAGCCGGAGCTTCCCGTGCATGAAGATGTGGCACCACATGCGCCTCCCGCGAAAACCGAGTTCGAATTCGGCGACGAAGATTCTGATGATATCCAACGAGTACGCGAACTGCGCGGCGTGGCGGCGAGCGTAGCCCGCCAGGCCGCGATGGATCCCGATGACGGCCTTGATCTCTGAGGAGAGGCGATGCGGACCAAGCATACATTTCGCCTGCCACCAGATCTTGCCAGCCAGTTGGCGGACTATGCCAATCGGAAGCGGGTGCCGCAGGCCCTCGTCGTCGAATCGGCTCTGTCCTCATTCCTGTCCCCGGATGGCTCCGAGCGCATGGAAGCGGCCCTCGGCCGGCGGTTGGACCGGCTGACGCGCCAGGTCGAGCGCCTCGAGCGTCACGTGACGATTTCGAATGAAGCGCTGGCGTTGTTCGTTCGCTTCTGGTTGACGGCGACGCCGCCCCTGCCGGATACCGCACAACCTGCTGCCCAGGCCAAGGGTCGTGAACGCTACGAGGGGTTCATCGAAGCCTTGGGCCGGCGGCTCGCCCGAGGCCAGAGCCTCGCGCAGGAAATCAGCTTGGACGTCGAGCCGCGTGTTCCGTCGGCTGACAAACCTAATCCCGCCTGATCGGCCCGCCATTTCTTTCTCATCCTACGCCAGACTACGACATCGATGCCTGTGCGCTTGAAGCAATCGCAGGACTGTCCCTTCTGTCCTTCGCCGCCGTTGAAGACAGCTCATTCGTTTTGATCGCATCTCGCCTCGCTGATTGCGAGCGCGAGCTGCACCGATCGATCTAGTTGCACGGGGAGGGGAGATTATGACGGTCGAAGGCGAACGCGATGGACAGGTCAGCCTGAGTTTGGATCAAACTGAGGCGAACACCTCCCCAACCCCACCTCGAACCAGAAAGGTCAGCGTGCAGCTCTCTGAAACGATTTTCGAGAGCTTGGAAGCTGCAAGCGGCCGGGCGGGGGCTGGCAAGAGCATGGTCGTACAGGCAGCTCTCGAACGTTTCCTGAATCCGGCTCCGCCGATGGAAGAAATGGTGCACGAAGCCTTCCATCGGATCGGTGATCAGATTGAACGCCTGGAGAGCGAACTTGCGATCATTGCCGAGACGGTCGCGTTGCACGCCCGCTATCACGTCACGGTGACGCCGCCGATGCCGCCGTCGCAACAGCGCGACGCGTGTGTGCTGGGCTATCGGCGGTTCAAGGCCCTGGCCGGGCAGGTTGATCGGCGTGTGCGCTCGGGCCGGCCGCTGATGCGGGAGACGATCGCCGGTCTCAGCATCACAGAGCGCGACGCCTCCACGCCTGAGCGCGATGGGAAAATCGTGCCCGGTCGTTCGGAAGATCAGGCGAACATCCTCGCGGACGTCGCTCCAGTCGCGGAATCCGAACAGATTGCTGCCGTCCAGGAGGACGGCAGCAACCGCAACTTTCGAAATTTGCCAAACGCGTTCTGCTGACTCGATTGAGGCGGCGGGAAGGAGAGCAGGCCAGGCCCCGCTCGTCCCATTCGCCGCACCCACAATCCCCGAGACAAGTGCCGCGGGGCGACTTCCAAAATGGCGGCTGATCTTCAGCGTTTTTCTGCCGTTTGCGGCAGGCTACTACCTCTCCTATCTGTTTCGTACCATCAATACGCTGATTGCTGAACCTCTGTCGGCCGACCTGGGTTTGGACGCCGGCAGTCTCGGGCTTTTGACATCGGTATATTTCCTGATCTTTGGGGCTGCCCAGATTCCAATCGGAATCCTGTTGGACCGCTTTGGTCCGCGCCGGGTTCAGAGCGTCTTGTTGCTCGCCGCGGCCCTTGGTGCCACTCTGTTCGGTGCTTCGAACGGATTCATGTCGGTTCTCCTCGCGCGCGCAATGATTGGACTCGGCGTCGCGGCCGCGTTGATGGCTGGGCTGAAAGCGATCGTTCTCTGGTTTCCCAGAGAGCGGGTCGCGCTGATGAACGGCTATATGATCATGCTGGGCGCTTTGGGAGCGGTGACCGCAACCCAACCAGCCGAATGGTTGCTGAACTCGATGGGTTGGCGCGGAATATTCGAGGTTTTGGCGATCACAACGCTCGCAGCCGCCCTTCTGATCTTTCTAGCGGTCCCGGAGAGCAAGATTGCGCAGCAAGCGCGACCCGCCGGACTTCGGCTGGAAGCGATCTTCAGGGATCGCCGTTTCTGGCGAATTGCACCACTTTCGGCGAGCTGCGTTGGGTCGGCTTGGTCGTTGCAGGCATTGTGGGCCGCGCCCTGGCTCAGGGATGTCGAGGGACTGAACCGCGAAACCTTGGTGACCCAATTGTTCGTCATGGCTATTGGTCTATGCGGCGGCGCCTTGCTGCTGGGCACGATTGCCGACCGGTTGCGAAGACGTGGTATCGGTTCGGAGACGCTGCTCGCAGCGATGGCGTTACTGTTCGTGTTGGCTGAGCTCACACTGATCCTGCGTCTTCCGCTCCCGTCGATGCTGCCATGGTCAGTGGTTTCCGTTGTCGGCGCCGCCACTGTCCTCAGCTACGCGACGATCGCAGAATACTTTCCAACCGAGCTCGCGGCTCGCGCCAATGGAAGCTTGAACGTCTTGCATTTCGGGTGGACCTTCGCGGTCCAATGTGGAACTGGACTCATACTTGAACAATGGCCCGTTCAAGATGGGCACTATCCGCTGATTGCCTACCAAGTTGCCTTTGGGTTGAGCCTTGCCTTGCAGGTCGTGGCGCTGGCTTGGTCTAGCATTCCCTGGATTCGAGAATTGGGTGGGTGGATCGATAGTTCCCTCCTGCATCACCGCTCGCGAGACGGGGACTCGGTTGAAGCAATCATTCGGCCTGCCGATGTCTCGATCATGGAGGCACGTGACGGCGCGGAGTGGTAACGTTGATCGCTTCCATCGCTAATTGGCGCAACTCACATCTGCGAGTTCGAATCTCCTCCGGGGCACCAAACTCCCATCGTCCATAACAAAACTGCGAACCCTCGCTTCTCCAGATGCAGCCGCAGAGCGGACATCTCCGCTGAGCTGGCGTTTGTTGCAGTTGGTGGTGGCGTTGCGCATGGTCGAGCCGGGCCGTAATTCGGGGGCTCTTTTCTATCGTCGCTCTGGTGTCGTCGATTCGTCCCATTCGCTGATAGGCCGCCGCCAGCGGCATATATGTGCGACCGCTGGCTGACGGCTTCAGCAGCCAGGGCACAGCGCCTTCGGCGCGGCCCATCGGCAGATTGGCCCAGCCTGCGCCAATCATCCCATGCCTAGGCGCAAGACCTGCGGCGTGTCAAAGCGGTTCCGCTTGCTTGAAGGTCGCCAGCGCATCCTCGAAGCGATCCGTTCTAATTTGTGCAAGGCCGACATGATACAGCTCGATCCCGCTCCACGGATCGAAGCCCAAGACTCGCGCTGCCCCGGCAATATCCGAAATTTCGGCAATAGAAGCAGGCTGAAACGCAAATATCAGAAAAGCTTCAGAAAGTAACCGTCCCCCTTTCAGGACACCGACGCCCCATGGGTGGCTAACTGCCGACCATTGGCCGGCGACTCACATCTCCGCCGGCAAGATTCAATTGCAAAGGCGATGTCGACCGGCAGGAAGCCCGGCATCTCCGGGAGCGGATCAGGCGGTCTTACGGTGCGTATCATTTCAGCCGGAACAGGTTTCGATCGGCGTTCGCCGGCTCCATTGACGCCAATTCAGCCGACCGGCCACCGGAGCCGGCTCGGCTGGATGGCCGGAGTCGCATCCGTCATCATTCTGGCGGTACCGGCACCTTCCTACGCCCAGTCGGTCGGGCAAAACGGCGGCAACGGCGGTAACGCACCGAACCGGAGCACCCCGGGTGGCGGCGGGGCTGCGGGTCTTGCCGGCGACGGGACTTCAACGGGCGGCGGCGGTGGCAGCGGAGGGACCGGCGGGAACGGCAATGGCGGCAGCGGCGGCGGGTCCGACAACGGCGGCGGCGGTGGCAGCGCCTCCTCTCAAGGAGCGGGCGGCGGCGGCGGCGGCGCTGGCGGCGCCGGCACCACGGTCAGTGCCACCGGCACGACGACGATCAGCGTCGGAGCAACAGGCGGCACCGGCGGCAGCGGCGGCTCGGGCATGATCAACTTTTCCTTTCCGTCGTCCATTGGCGGCGGCGGTGGCGGCGGCGGCGGCGGCAGCGGAATCGTTGTGAACGGCGCCAACACCGGTGTCGCCCTCACCGTGAATGGTGGTGTCACCGTACAGGGCGGTGATGGCGGCGTCGGCGGTATCGGAGTCACCGGCGGCAGCTATACCGGCGCTGCCGGCGCCGGGGGCAACGGCGGCAACGGCATCACGGTGACCAACGCCAACGGGGCCGCAATCACCAACAACGGCACGATTTCGGCGGGGGGCGGCGGGCTGGGCGGCGACGCCGCCGGTTATTCCAACGTCGGAGCGAACGGGGCCACGGGCTATGGCATCGTCGGACAAAACCTGACGATCATCAATGCGGGAGCCATTTCCGGCAGTACCGCGATCTACTTTACGGGCGGCACTAACAGCCTTGAGCTGCGGGCCGGCTCCAGCATCAGCGGCAACGTCATCGGCAACGGCACCAGCGCGCTGGTGCTCGGCGGCACCACCGACAGTTCGTTCGATCTGTCGCAACTTGGCTCGCAGTATCAGAATTTCACGCAGTTCAACAAATCAGGATCCAGCACCTGGACCCTGTCGAACACCTCGAGTGCCACCACCCAGGCTTGGACGGTGACGTCGGGAACGCTGAACCTGACGGGCGCGACCGCAACCGCCACCACGATCAACAATTCCGGCACCATCGGAGTCGACGGCACCAGCACGCTGACGGCCACGACTGGCATCACCAACAACGGTGTCATCACGGTGGCGCAGGGCGGTACCGTCAATGACGATCTCGACAATGCCGGCACCGTCACCAACAGCGGCGCCTACAACGCCAGGGTCAATACCAACACCGGCACCATCACTAACACTTCCACGGGAGTGTGGACCGGCGACATCGCCAGCAACGGCGCTGGCGGCGCCATTCACAACAATAATGGCGGCGTCTGGATCGGAAATGCGATCAACGACAGCGGCTTGCTGAGCAACGCCGGCACCTGGACCGGCACGATTTTGAATGCCGGCACCTTCGTCAACCAGAGTACTGGCACGGTATCGGGCCTGTTCACCAACACCGCTGGCACGGCGTCCAACGCCGGTCAGCTCAACGGCGGCGCCACGGTGACTGGTGGCTCGGTCGTCAACAACAACCTGATTGCCGGTACCGTCGACATCTCCGGCACCGGCATCGTCGACAATAACGCGACCATCACCGGCGTAGTGAATAATGCAGCGACGTTCAACAACAACGCCGGCGGCACGGTATCCGGCCTGCTCACCAACAACGCTGGCACGACGACCAACTATGGGCTGCTCAACGGCGGCGCCACGGTGACCGGCGGCTCGGTCGTCAACAACAATCTGATTGCCGGTACCGTCGACATCTCCGGCACCGGCACCGTCGACAACAACGCGATCATCACTGGCGTAGTGAATAATGCAGCGACGTTCAACAACAACGCCGGCGGCACGGTATCCGGCCTGCTGACCAACACTGCGGGCACGACGACCAACGCCGGCCAGCTCAACGGCGGCGCCACGGTGACCGGCGGCTCGGTCGTCAACAACAACCTGATTGCCGGTACCATCGACATCTCTGGCGCCGGCACCGTCGACAATAACGCGACCATCACTGGCGTAGTGAATAATGCGGCGACGTTCAACAACAACGCCGGCGGCACGGTATTCGGCCTGCTGACCAACACTGCGGGCACGACGACCAACGCCGGCCAGCTCAACGGCGGCGCGACAGTGACCGGCGGCTCGGTCGTCAACAACAATCTGATTGCCGGAACGGTGGCGATTTCCGGCACCGGCACCGTCGACAACAACGCGACCATCACCAGCGTGGTCAATGCGGCGACGTTCAACAACAACGCCGGCGGCACGGTATCCGGCTTGCTCGCCAACACCGCTGGCACGACGACCAATGCTGGCCAGCTCAACGCTGGCGTGATCGTGAGCGGCGGCGTACTCACCAACAACAACCTGATTGCCGGTACCGTCGACATCTCCGGCACCGGCACGGTCGACAACAGCGCGACCATCACCGGCGTGGTCAACAATGCCGCGACATTCAGCAACAATACGAACGGCACGGTATCCGGCCTGGTCACCAACACCGCGGGCACGACGACCAATGCCGGCCAGCTCAACGGCGGCGCGACAGTGACCGCCGGCACACTCACCAACAACAATCTGATTGCCGGAACGGTGGCGATTTCCGGCACCGGCACCGTCAACAACAACGCGACCATCACCGGCGTGCTGAACAACGCCGCGACCTTCAACAACAATGCCAGCGGCACGGTATCCGGCCTGCTTACCAATACCGCCGGCGCGACCACCAATGCCGGCCAGCTCAACGGCGGCGCCACCGTGACCGGCGGCACGCTGACGACGTCAGGCACCATCAGGGGCGGTCTCACCAATAGTGCGACCGTCAACGCCAATGGCGGTGCCATCAATGGCGCGATCATCAACCTCGCCGGCGGCACATTCAATGTCGGCGGTACGGTGACCAGCGATTCGACGCTCGCCAATGCCAACGGCGCGACGTTTGCGATCGGCGCCACCGGCAGCTACACGTTGCAGGGATTGCTGACCAATAGCGGCGTCATCACCGTCGCCAATGGTGGGCAATTGATCGCGACCATCGGCGGCATCACCAACAGCGTCGGCGGATCGATCACGGTCGCCGCCGGTGGCAGCGTGACCGACGATCTCAACAATGCGGGCGTCGTGAGCAACAACGGCACCTATGCCGCCAACGTCGCCACCAATACCGGCGGCATCACCAACAATTCGATTTGGACCGGCAACGTCGTCTCCAACACCGGGACCATCACCAACAATCTGACCTGGACCGGCACGGTCAACAATGCCGGCACCTTCAACAACAGTGCCGGCGCAACGGTGTCGGGCCTCCTGACCAACAGCGGCACGACCAACAATGCGGGAACGCTGAGCGGAGGCCTCACCAATACCGCCGGGGTCACCAACAACACCGGCATGATCGATGGCCTGGTCACGATCACGGGTGGCGCGCTGACCGGCAGCGGCACCGTGGCCAACCTCTCGGTCGCCAGCGGTGGCACCTTCGCGCCCGGCACCGGTGTGGCGGGCACCTCGACCACGGTGAGCGGAAGCCTTGCGCTCGCTTCCGGGGCGATCTATCTGGTGCAGATCAATCCATCGACGGCCTCGTTCGCTAACGTGTCGGGCACGGCGGCGCTCGGCAATGCCAGCGTGAATGCGGTTTATGCCAATGGCAGCTATGTCGCGAAGCAGTACACCATCCTGACCGCCGCGGGCGGCGTCAGCGGCACGTTCAATTCGGTCGCGAATACCAACCTGCCGGCGAACTTCCACGCAACGCTGAGCTACGATTCGACCCATGCCTATCTCAATCTGCTGCTGAACTTCGCCATCCCGACTGGCCTCAACGGCAATGCGCAGAACGTCGGCACCGCGCTCACCAACTACTTCAACAGCACCGGCGGCATTCCGATGGTGTACAGCGCTCTGTCCGCAGGGGGCCTGACGCAAGCGTCCGGTCAATCCGCTACGGGCTCACAGCAGGCCACCTTCAACGCGATGACCCAGTTCATAGGCGTGATGACCGATCCCTTCATGGGCGAACGTGGCGATCCGGTTTCGTCCTCGAACGGCGCATCCCAATTCGCGGAAGACGCTTCCACGGTTTCAGGTAAGACCGGCGCGGAGCGCGAGGCCTACGCTGCCATCTATCAAAAGGCACCGGCGCCAGCCTTCGCGCAGCGCTGGAGCGTGTGGGCGGCAGGTTATGGCGGCGCGCAGGCCACCGATGGCAGCGTCACCGCCGGATCAAACACCGCCAGCAGCCGCATCTACGGTACCGCTGTTGGTGCCGACTATCGCATCTCGCCGTATACGCTTGCCGGTTTTGCGCTGGTCGGCGGCGGCACCAATTTTGTCGTCAATGGATTGGGCAGCGGACGTTCCGAGCTGTTCCAGGCCGGCGCCTATTTGCGCCACTCCGTCGGTGCGGCCTACGTCACCGCAGCGTTGGCCTATGGCTGGCAGGACATCACCACCGACCGTACCGTGACCGTGGCCGGCATCGATCGCCTGCATGCGGAGTTCAACGCCAACGCATTCTCGGGCCGTCTCGAAGGCGGCTATCGCGTCGTCGCGCCGTGGATGGGCGGCATCGGCCTGACGCCCTATGCCGCCGCACAGTTCACGACCTTCGGTCTGCCCGCCTATGCGGAAGGCATTCTCTCCGGCGCCAATACCTTTGCGCTCGCCTATGGCGCGAGGGATGTCACCGACAGCCGCAGCGAGCTCGGTTTGCGCGGCGACAAATCATTTGCGATCGGCGATGCGATCCTGACGCTGCGCGGTCGGGCCGCGTGGGCGCATGATTTCAATCCCGACCGCGCCGTCTCCGCGACCTTCCAGGCATTGCCCGGCGCAAGCTTCGTCGTGAATGGCGCGGCGCAAGCGTCCGACTCGGCGCTGACCACGGCGTCCGCCGAACTGAAGTGGACCAACGGCTGGTCAGCCGCTGCGACCTTCGAAGGCGAGTTCTCCAACGTCACCCGAAGCTACGCCGGAAAAGGAATAGTGCGATATACATGGTAGCGGGTGGTCGAATTGCATCGCCGACCTGCGCATGAATAGCTCATGGGGCGCATAACGAGATTATACTGCAATCTCAATAATATATGAGTTCGTAATTTTGTTTTGGCCGGCGCGCCATTCTACGCCAGAGCACGCTGCAGCAGCCCAGCGGCGCCGATCGCGCCGTTGTCCAGGCAGCCCTGCAACCATCAGCCGGCGGTGCTGTGATCGGACGATCCGAGTACTGAGGTGCCTACAAAAATTCGCGTCCATTCGCTCGGAGTGACCCCAAGCACGCGCCGGAAGATCGTCGTCATGTGAGCGTGGCTTGAGAATCCGCAAGCTGCTGCAACCGCCGCGAGGCTTGGGCGGGTGCCGCGGCGTGAGGCCGCCTCGATCAACGAACGCGCTCGTGCAATCCTCCGCTCCACCAACGCGGCGTGCAGCGTCATGCCAGTCGCAGCCCGGAACGTGCGGGCGAGATAGCATTCCGAGAGGCCGGTATCGCTTGCAAGGTCCGCGAGGCGGATTTCTTCCGTGAGTCGAGCCTCAAAATGATCGAGAATTCGCTTCAGGCGTCGAGAAGTCAAACGACATTCGGCGGACCCTCTCTGAGTACCGGGATTGAGCACCGCTGAGACGCGTTCGGCAGCAACGGCTACAACGCTCTCCATCGCCAAAGATGGCGCTGCTGCACCAACCATCGTCATCCGCCGCAGGCTAGTCGCTAACGGGGTGAATCGGGGATCGGCCGCATTGGTGAACTGCCTTAGCCGGCAGGTCTCAATCCCTGATGCAAATCGAGCAAATACCTTCGGGGCAAAGCTTAGTACCAAGTACTCCCCGCCCTTGTCCGAGGCCGAAAAGACGTCGCAGCCTGCTGGCGTGAAGGCGAGCCGCCAAGGCTCCGCATCAAAGGGGCGCCGCCGCGCACCACCGAAGGCGTCGACGCCTCGCTGCCTCTCGAACGTGAACCCAATCACGTGACGATCGGACACGTAACTCACCTCGTAGGGCGACGCCGGCAGCACCGTCACCGCAAAGCCCGGGCCCTCACAGTGCAGGGTTGAGCGATGCAGAGCAGCCACCGTGCTTGGTTTCTGTTCCGACATTAGAACTTGCCGTAGCTCGAAGCGCTCACCGCCGCAACGACTGAAAGATTACTTTGCGACCCACACGCCATTACAGGTCAAGCACGTGAAAGCGGACCGAAATCAACCGAGCTAACATTCTTACAGGTTTCCTCGGAGGTTTTCGATGGCTGTGTCCGACCCGCTCTTTGCTCTCGGTGAATTGGAAGCCGCGGCTCAACTCGTGCATCGTACGCTACCGCCCACCCCGCAATACGCTTGGCCGCTTCTCGCCAAGCGGACCGGTTGCGAGGTGTGGGTAAAGCACGAGAATCACACGCCGACTTCCGCTTTCAAGGTACGCGGCGGCATCGTCTACATGGACAATCTGAAGCGCTCATCGACAAAAGTGACAGGGGTCATTTCGGCCACGCGCGGCAATCATGGTCAATCTATCGCATTCTCAGCCTCTCGGGCAGGCATTTCGGCGACAATCTACTTGCCGCGGGGCAACTCAACAGACCAGAATGCCGCCATGCGCGCCTTTGGTGCCACCGTCGTCGAATTCGGCAGAGATTTTGACGAGGCGCTTGCAGAATGCAATCGGGTCGCGTGCGAGCAGAGCCTGCATTTTATCACACCGTTCAATCGAGATCAGGTCAAGGGGGTCGCAACGTACGCGCTCGAACTGTTTCGCGCCGTCGCTGACCTTGACACGGTCTATGTCCCGATTGGGATGGGCTCCGGTATCTGTGGGCTGATCACAGCTCGCGACTTGCTCGGCCTCAAGACTGAAATCGTCGGCGTCGTAGCGCGCAGCGCCCCGGCAATGGCCCTGTCGTTCGCGGCCGGGAAGCCGGTTTCGACGGGCTCGGCGCTAACCTTCGCCGACGGCGTGGCAACACGCGACCCGCGTCAGGAGGCGGTGGCCATCATCAAGCAGGGCGCAGCCCGAATCTTGCAGCTTGGCGAGGACGACATCGCCGATGCGGCACGTTCCTATTTCCAGGATACGCACAACGTTGCCGAAGGCGCGGGCGCCGCCCCGCTTGCCGGGCTCATGCAGGAGCGCGCCCGCATGGCCGGAAAGAAGGTCGCCGTGATTTTGTCCGGCGGCAATATCGATGCGTCGGTCTACCGGCGGATCTTAGCCGGTGAGACGCCAAAGGTCGGCTGAATGCGCCAGCATTGGCCTCCGCGGCAAGCCCGGCGGACACAGCGGGAAATCGTAAGCCGTCGCAGTGTTGGCGGTTGTAGCGCTCGGCCGGTCGCTGCTTCATAGCGCGACGGCGAAGCAATAGTGCGCATCTTCATCGGCCGTGGCGCGCCATTTACGCCAGAGCACGCTACAGCTGACGATAAGCGCCGATCCTGCGCGGGCCTTTCCGCCTCTACGCCGCCGACCTTCGCCCGCGCATTCGCGGTGGTGCGATCAGGGCTTCCGCAGGAATGTCCCACTCGCGATGCAGTTTCCAGGCCATTCGCATCGTGAGAGGACGCTTCCTGGTCAGAACGTCGGATGCGCGCTGGCGCGAGCCGAGCAGGCGGCCAAGATCGGCCTGGGTATAGCCGCTCGTCTCCATGCGGTAACGAATCGCGTCGATCGTGTCGGGTGGTTCGATCGGCCAGCGCTTGCGCTCGTAGTCCTCGATGATAAGTGCGAGGAGATCGAATCGGTCTGCTTCGGGCGTACCCGGCTTGGGTTCGTTTTCGAAGTACCGTTCGATCTCGCTGAGCGCCGCGTCATAGTCGGCTTCGGAGCGAATCGGACGGATCAATTTTTTCGCCATGATACGGTCTCCGGATCGATGCGGTCGTATTCTGAATGAGTGCCGATGAACTTCACGAGCACGCGGCCGAAGGCATATGACACGTGAACGATCAGCCGATATTTGTTCCCGCCGAGATCGAAGATGACTCGGTCGTCGCCCACGAAATCGACGGTGCTGCCGAACCGCCGCCTTATTTCGGCGGGGTCGGCCCAGTGCGCCTTGGCGGCAATCGCGAACCACGCCCGAATTGGGCCTTCGGCATGTGGGTGACGCGCCCAAAATTCTCTCAGAGTGCGAAGGGCGATCACCTGCATGGGTGAATCTGTATCATGTCACCAATTTGGTGACAACCCCGACCTGCCATGATAATGGCCTACCTTGCTCCGAAATCGTTGAACCGAGACGAGCTTTGATCGTGCGGCCGGCGGAGGCAGCGAACCATAGCGGGTACATCATAGCGCCACAGCGAAGCAGTAGTGCCCATCTTCATCGGCCGTGGCGCGCCATTTCCCGCCAGAGCACTCAACAGCATCCTCTGCCTAGCCGTTGGTACGCTAGAGTTCGCTTGAGGCAGGCCCAATTGCTCGTTTGACACCTGTGCAAATCTGGCTATAATCTGGCCAGAATGCCATTCGAGATCGTCCTCGCTCCCGAAGCTGTCGAAGACCTCAAGGCGCTGACGGCGAGTGTTCGGACGATCGTTCGGGCCGCGCTCGAAACACATCTGAGGCACGAGCCCGAAAAAACGAGCCGCAGCCGCATCAAGCGATTGCGAGGATTGCTCCGTCCACAGTTTCGATTGCGGGTAGACGAAGTTCGGGTGTTCTACGACGTGTCCCGCACGAGCGTAGAGGTCTTGGCGATAGTGCCCAAATCGGAGGCCGAGTCATGGCTCACACAATTCGGAAATCCGGAGTGAAGGAAGTTCCTTTATCCGAGATCAAGGACGACCTGTCTCGCTTTCTTCGAGAAGCTGAAACGCAGGAGATCGTCATCACGCGCCATGGTAAGCCGGCCGGCGTACTGATCGGCTTCGAATCAGAGGAGGACTGGTTCGAGTACCGCCTCGAACACGACCCGCGCTTCCTGCGTCGTATCGAGCAGGCGCGAAACAGCCTGCGCGCCGGACGCGGGACCAGGCTCGAGGACATTGAAAGCGAGTAGTGACACGCGCATATCCCGTCGCAGTGCGCGCGCAAAGATAGGCAAGGTGTCGGATACGATGGCGTGGACTCGCGCACGGCATCGTAGTGCTACGGCGAACAATAGTGCCCAACTTCATCGGCCATAGCGCGCCACTTACAATTCTACGCCAGAGCTCGCTGGCGCCTGCAGAGGTGCGCTGGCGTTCTCTACGATGCTGCAGCTCTATTCGGTGCTCTCGTCGGGGACAGATGGGACGTGGAGCCGAAGGTCCATTCCGTCGTGGACGATGCGGACGATTTCGATCGTGCTGTTCGGGGCGTCCCGATAGGTCCAGGAAATGACGTCCGCGACGGCCAGGCCGGGCAACATAAAGCGTGCGAAGGCCTGCCATGATCTCGTCCCGGGCCCTGGAGCCCCGAACATTGGGACCGTTGGCAAGCGCTTGAACAAGGGCGTCCCTATAGACGCGAACTTGTCGCGCGCCAGAATTCTCGGTGGTCCACTTGAGGATGTTGGCAAAGTCGACTTCCGCGGCAGGGCCGAGACGAACGCGCCATCTCTGCTGGGTCATGACGGCTCTATTCGGCAGTTCGGGAGATGACCTTCTCCGAGAGGCTCCTCGATATTTCCGAATTCCTTGAAATCCCCCGGTCCAACGCCGCGACGCCGGCGCGGGCCGCTGCCCGCAGAGCTTTCAGCTTGCTTGTATCCTCCGCCTCGCGTTGTTCCACCAGCCCCAACCCATCGCGCAGCACTTCGCTGGCGTTCTGGTAGCGGCTAGACTTGACGGGGCCTCAAGGAGTTCCTCCTGACGCTCAGTCAGCACGACATTTCTGGTGGGCAACGGCATCCCCCCGGGATATTCGAAAGCGAGGCCCGTATGGCATATTATGCATACGCATCGCCTCAACCCGAATGTTGGCGCGTACCCTTGGCAACCGCTGAAGCGTTCATCGCGGTGGGATTGCCAACAAGCGATCGGGTTCGGCCTTGGCGCTGAATGCGAGCGTGACTGGCGAGCAGCTGTTTCGTGTCGCGCTGCTGCCGATGCTGCTCGCGCCGATCGCAGTCGCGCTGTTGGCGCGCATGATCTTCAAGCCCACCATGGGCCGTCTAACCAGTTCCTTGTCCCGCGGGCGCTCTGAAAATTATGGTGCAATTTCAATGACGAGTTCGCGATTTTATTCTCACCAAGGCCGCTAACTGGAGTGTCGAGCTGTTTGGCTGAGGCGCAAGTTCAGGCTCGCTCTCAGGCATCTTGCCCAAACTTTCTTTCTCTGCGCCAGGCTACGAACGCGGTCAGGCGCTCGTTGTGCCGATCGTGCTGTTGCTCTTTCTAATGATCCCCATCTGAGGGCGGCGTTCGATTTGTCCTCAGTCATTGGGGGACGACGTGCCAATCCATTCTCTTCGGCCGGAGGCAATCTCGCGTGGGGTGCGAATGCTGCGCACCGCACTTGGTCCCGCCATCGCACGCTTTCTGGAAGATCCGTCGATCGTTGAAGTGATGCTCAACCCCGATGGCCGGTTGTGGATCGACCGGCTATCTCACGGTCTGATGGAGAGCGGCGAAACACTGTCCGCTTCCGACGGAGAACGCATCGTCCGGTTGGTTGCCCATCACGTGGGGCAGGAAGTTCACGCCGGGGCGCCGCGCGTCTCCGCCGAATTGCCCGAAACCGGTGAACGGTTCGAGGGCCTGTTGCCGCCGGTTGTCACCGCCCCCGCATTCGCGATCCGCAAGCCAGCGGTGGCCGTGTTCTCGCTCGGTGACTACGTTGCCGCTGGGATTATCACATCGGATCAGGCCGACGCGCTACGCACGGCCGTCACCAGTCGCGAGAATATATTGGTTGCCGGCGGCACCTCGACCGGCAAGACGACGCTGACAAATGCGCTGCTCGCAGAAGTCGCCAAGACCGCCGATCGCGTCGTACTCATCGAAGATACGCGAGAGCTTCAATGCAAGGCACCGAACCTGGTGGCCCTGCGTACACGGGATGGTGTGATCTCGCTCTCCGATCTCGTCCGCTCGTCGCTACGGCTGCGGCCCGATCGCATTCCGATCGGCGAAGTCCGCGGAGCGGAGGCCCTCGACCTGCTGAAGGCCTGGGGCACCGGCCACCCCGGTGGAATCGGCACGATTCATGCCGGCACCGCGCTCGGCGCTTTGCGTCGCCTTGAGCAGCTCATCCAGGAAGCCGTCGTCACAGTCCCGCGCGCCCTCATTGCAGAGACCATCAACGTCATCGCCGTGCTCGTCGGCCGTGGTGCCGATCGCAGGCTTGCAGAACTGGCCCGTGTGACCGGGCTCGGACCCTCCGGCGACTACAGCCTTTCACCAATGGGAGATCAGCCATGAGTTATCGTTCGTTTCTCGGAAGGATCATCCTTTCGATGGGGGCATTCACCGGGTATTGCCTGATGGCCGTCCCAGCGTGGGCCGCGGGCTCCAACATGCCGTGGGAGCAACCCCTCAATCAGATCCTGCAATCGGTCGAGGGCCCCGTCGCCAAGATCATCGCCGTCATCATCATTATCGTGACGGGCCTGTCGCTGGCATTCGGCGACACATCGGGCGGTTTCCGACGGCTGGTCCAGATCGTCTTCGGCCTGTCAATTGCCTTTGCCGCCTCAAGCTTCTTCCTTTCCTTCTTCTCCTTCGGCGGCGGCGTGGTGATCTGATGGATGGGCAGGTCACAGGATTTGTCGCGCCCGTGCACCGGGCCCTGACCGAGCCGATTCTGATGGGCGGCGCACCGCGATCGGTTGCCATCCTCAACAGCACCCTGGCCGCAGCACTTGGGCTCGGCCTGCGCCTTTGGCTGGCAGGTCTTCTCCTCCTGTTTGTCGGCCACGTGGTCGCCGTATGGGCCACCAAGCGCGATCCCGCCTTCGTCGAGGTCGTGCGCCGGCACGTCCGCATTCCCGGTCATCTCAGCCTGTGAGTCCTCCCATGATGAATCTTGCCGAATACAGACGTTCAACGACGCGCTTGGCGGACTTTCTTCCCTGGGCGGCACTCGTCGATGAGGGAATCGTTCTGAACAAGGACGGTTCGTTTCAGCGGACCGCAAAATTTCGGGGACCGGATCTCGACAGCGCTGTGCCGGCCGAACTCGTCGCAGTCGCCGGTCGTCTGAACAACGCGCTCCGCCGCCTTGGGTCTGGATGGGCGGTCTTTGTCGAGGCACAGCGGCATTCCGCGGGTGCCTATCCCCTAAGCACGTTTCCCGACGTCGCCTCTGCCCTGGTCGACGCGGAGCGGCGAGCCCAGTTCGAGGAAGCGGGCGCCCATTATGACTCGAGCTACTACCTGACGTTCCTCTACCTGCCGCCCGAGGAAGGCGCCGCGATGGCAGAGCGGCTCCTCTATGAGAATAGCAGCCGCACCGTCGGCGCTGACGCGCGAGAGGTCCTGAGCGGGTTTGTCGACCGGACCAACCGCGTCCTCCAGCTCATTGAAGGATTCATGCCGGAGTGTGGCTGGCTCGATGATGAGGCAACGCTGACCTACCTGCACTCCACTGTTTCGACCAAGCGGCATCGTGTGCGCGTGCCAGAGATCCCCATGTATCTCGATGCGTTGCTGGCCGATCAACCCCTGACCGGCGGCCTTGAGCCGACGTTGGGCGAAGCTCACGTGCGCGTTCTGACCGTCGTGGGATTCCCGACCGCGACCACACCGGGGATCCTCGACGACCTCAACCGTCTCGCCTTCGCGTATCGTTGGTCGACCCGGGCGATCATGCTCGACAAGACGGATGCGACAAAACTCCTCACCAAAATTCGTCGCCAATGGTTCGCCAAGCGGAAGTCGATTGGCGCGATTCTCAAGGAGGTGATGACCAACGAGGCTTCCGCGCTTCTCGACACAGATGCGCATAATAAGGCGATCGATGCTGACGCCGCGCTCCAGGAACTGGGAACGGACCAGATCGGTGAGGCCTTTGTCACCGCGACGGTCACCGTCTGGGACAGGGATGCCCGCGCCGCCGACGAAAAGCTGCGCCTCGTCGAGAAGGTGATCCAGGGGCGTGATTTCACCTGCATGATTGAGACGGTGAATGCGGTCGAGGCATGGCTCGGCAGCTTGCCGGGGCACGTCTATGCCAACGTCCGTCAGCCCCCGGTCTCGACCCTGAACCTTGCGCATATGATTCCGCTCTCAGCTGTATGGGCGGGGGAGGCGAGGGACCATCACTTCAAAGCGCCGGCTCTGTTCTTCGGCAAGACGGAGGGATCGACCCCGTTTCGATTCTCTCTCCACGTCGGCGATGTCGGGCACACCCTGGTCGTCGGCCCGACGGGCGCCGGCAAGTCGGTACTACTGGCGCTGATGGCGCTGCAGTTTCAGCGCTATCCGAGTTCCCAGATCTTCGCTTTCGATTTCGGTGGATCGATCCGGGCGGCCGCCATCGCCATGGGTGGCGACTGGCATGATCTTGGCGGCTCCGTTGCCGGAGAGGTCTCCCAGTTTGTCTCCCTCCAGCCGCTCGCGAGAATTGACGACGTCGCTGAGCGCGGCTGGGCTGCCGAATGGATCACCTCGATCCTGACCCGCGAACGGATCGAGGTCACACCCGAGGTCAAGGACCATGTCTGGTCGGCCCTGACGTCGCTGGCTTCAGCGCCGCTTCCGGAACGAACCCTCACAGGTCTTTCCGTCCTTTTGCAGTCGAATCCCTTGAAGCGGGCGCTCCAACCCTATTGCCTGGGCGGTCCCTATGACCGGTTGCTCGATGCCGAAAGTGAGCGATTGGGCGAGTCCTCGGTTCAGGTCTTCGAAACCGACGGATTGATCGGTACGGGAGTAGCGCCCGCCGTTCTGTCATACCTGTTTCATCGGATCGAGGATCGTTTCGACGGCCGGCCGACCCTGCTCATCATCGATGAGGGCTGGCTTGCACTCGATGACGCTGACTTTGCCGGCAAACTTCGCGAGTGGCTGAAGACACTGCGCAAGAAGAATGTTTCCGTCATTTTCGCCACTCAATCGCTGGCCGACATCGACGGCTCGGCCATCGCACCTGCCATCATCGAGAGTTGTCCGACCCGGATCCTGCTCCCCAACGATCGCGCCATCGAACCACAGATCACGGCGATCTATCGCCGCTTTGGGCTGAACGACCGTCAGATCGAGATTCTCGCCCGTGCGATACCGAAGCGGGACTACTACTGCCAGTCGCGTCGCGGCAACCGTCTGTTTGAACTTGGCCTTGGTGAGGTCGCCTTGGCGTTTGCGGCCGCCTCCTCGAAAGCCGACCAGGCGCTGATCGAGAAGGTGCTGGTCGAAGAGAGCGGCGAGAATTTTGTCTCTGGCTGGCTTAGAGCCCGAGACGTCGGATGGGCCTGCGATCTCATTCCACATCTCACCAACCTGGAGGCCTCCTCATGAGTCTCCTTTGTCGTGTCGTGGCGGCGGGCGCCATCGCTGTCGTTCTTGCCGGAAGCCCCAAGCCGACGTCGGCGCAATGGATCGTGTTCGATCCCAACAACTACGCGCAGAACGTGCTGACTGCCGCGCGTAGCCTGCAGCAGATCAACAACCAGATCACGTCACTGCAAAATCAGGCGCAGATGCTGATCAACCAGGCAAAGAATCTGGCGACACTGCCGTTCTCCTCCCTGCTGCAGCTCGAGCAGTCGATCCTGCGGACGCAGCAATTGCTCGGGCAGGCTCAGCGCATTGCCTACGATATCCAGCAAATCGATCGGGCGTTCTCGACGACCTATGCGCCGACGTCGTCAAGTTCGTCGGACCAGGCCCTGGTGGCCAATGCACAGGCACGCTGGCAGAACGCGGTCGCGGGCTTGCAGGACGCGATGCGGGTGCAGGCCACCGTCGTCGGCAATCTCGACACCAACCGAACCCAGATGTCGGCGCTCGTGACAGCGAGCCAAGGTGCGACCGGCGCACTGCAGGCAAATCAGGCAGGTAACCAACTCCTCGGATTGCAGGCCCAGCAACTCGCCGATCTCACCGCCGTCGTTGCCGCACAGGGACGAGCTCAGAGCTTGGAGTCTGCGCAGCGCACCGTCGCACAGGATCAGGGGAGAGAGCAGCTCCGCCGCTTCCTTAACTCAGGCCAAAGCTATCAGCCCACAACCGTGCAGATGTTTCACCGATGATGACAGATAGGTTCAAGCGCATTCCGATCGGCGTAGCCGTGCTGCTCCTCGCCGTGGCGGTCGGTGCCTGCGCAATCCAGTTGCGCGGCGGCGCGGATCAGACCGCGGCTGCTGCATCGGCTACCCAAGAAATCGATCCTCTCGCCTCCAAGCTCGCGCAGTGCCGTACCGTCAACTACGAGCAGAAAGACCAGTTGCTCGAATGCCGCAAGGTGTGGGCCGAGAAACGGCGCCAATTTCTGAGCCAGAGGGAGGGTAATGCACGTCAAGGGGTTGATGGAGCGTCAGCTAATGGCCCGATTCCACCATCACCGAAGGATGAAAGCCGTTTGCCGTCTGGCTACCCCTCCATGCCGACATCCGGAGGGAATGAGCGATGAACAGCACCGGTGTCATCGACCAGTTCCTGGAAACCTTCACTCGCTACATCGATTCCGGATTTGGGCTGCTCGGCGGTGAGGTTGCCTATCTCGCGACCACGCTCGCGGCGATCGACATCGCACTGGCTGGGCTGTTCTGGTCCTGGGGCGGCGATGAGGACATCGTCGCTCGTCTCGTCAAGAAGACCCTGTTCGTCGGCGTCTTTGCTTATCTTATCGGCAACTGGAACAGCCTCGCGCGGATCGTGTTCGAAAGCTTTGCGGGCCTGGGCCTAAAGGCCTCCGGCACGAGCCTGTCGTCAGCGGAATTCTTGCGTCCCGGCCGGATTGCGCAGGTGGGTCTCGACGCTGGGAGGCCGATCCTGGAGTCCATTTCCAGCCTGATGGGCTACGTCAGCTTCTTCGAGAATTTCGTCCAGATCGCCGTTCTGTTGTTCGCCTGGATCGTGGTGCTGCTCGCTTTTTTCATCCTGGCGATCCAGCTCTTCGTCACCCTGATCGAGTTCAAGCTGACGACGCTCGCAGGCTTTGTGCTGATTCCCTTCGGTCTGTTTGGGAAGACGGCATTCGCCGCGGAGCGGGTGCTTGGCAACGTGATCTCTTCCGGCGTCAAGGTTTTGGTGCTGGCCGTGATCGTCGGCATCGGCTCGACGCTTTTTGCACAGTTCACAGCGGGATTTGGCGGCAACCAGCCGACCATTGAGAGTGCGATGGCGCTGGTGTTGGGAGCGCTCTCATTGCTTGGTCTCGGCATCTTCGGACCCGGCATCGCCAACGGGATCGTTTCTGGTGGACCACAGCTCGGCGCCGGTAGTGCGGTCGGCACTGGCCTAGCGGCCGGTGGCGTGGTTGCGGCTGGAGCCGCGCTCGCAGCCGGTGGCGCCGCGTTGGCCGGAAGTGCCGTTGGTGGAAGCCGCGCCATTGCGGGCGCTGCCTCGAGCGCGCTCCGAGCAGGCGGTCTGTCCGGCGCCAAGGGCGCAACTCCGTCGGCTACTGCTAGCCCGCTACGCTCTGCTGCCATTCATTCCGGCGGACCGAGCGGCAGCGCGGGTGGTGGCGATTCCGGGTCGTCCGAGAGAGCACCCGCGTGGGTTCGCCGCATGAAACGGACGCAAACTATCAGTCATGGAGCCTCAAGCGCCACGCGGGCGGTACGCGCTGGCGACCACGGCGGAGGTGGTGCGTCTGTCGATCTCTCACAGGGCGGGAGCTAGTGCCTGCGCTCAACCACCTGCCGTTCCCAATCATCTCCTGAGGTAAAGTATGTTCAAACGATCAGCCGTCCACTATGGCCGCACGCCTGCTCCGGTCACCCCCTATCAACGCGCAGCTCAGGTCTGGGATGACCGCATCGGCTCGGCACGAGTCCAGGCTAGAAACTGGCGTCTGATGGCATTCGGCTCTCTGTTCCTATCCGCCGGCTTCGCCACTGCGCTTGCTTGGGAATCAGCACGGGGCACCATCACCCCCTGGGTGGTCGAAGTGGATCATCTCGGCGAAGTGAGAGCCGTCGCACCCGCAGATGCTTCCTTCCAACCCAGCGATCCCCAGATCGCCTTTCATCTATCTCGGTTTATCGAACATGTTCGCGGCCTTCCCATGGACGCGATCGTGCTGCGCGAAGATTGGCTCCGCGCCTACGACTTCACGACGGACCGCGGCGCTGCAGCCCTCAATGACTACGCGCGCAACAACGACCCCTTCGCCAAGGTCGGGAAGAGCCAGGTGGCCGTCGAGGTTTCCAGCGTCATCAGGGCCTCACCCGATAGCTTCCGTTTAGCCTGGATCGAACGACGTTACGAGAATGGCCAGATGGCCGCTACGGAGCGGTGGAGCGCAATTCTCACGATCGTCTTGGAGCCGCCTCGCGACGTCGATCGCCTGCGTAAGAATCCACTCGGCATCTATGTCAACGCCATCAACTGGTCGAAGGAGCTCGGATGAGCATGCCCTCCATTTCTCATACCTCGGGAAAATTGCCACGGAGCTTGGCGTCGGCCCTTTTGATTTCGGTCGCGGCGCTCGGCGGATGCACCACCTTCAAACCTCCGCAGATCAGCTACGACAGCGATCTCCCGCCGCTCCCCGATCCGCCGGCGGTGAGCGACGACCGGCCGCGACCGCTACACGTGCCGCCCTCCTGGACCCCGGCACATGGCGGCAAGCAGAAAGAAGCCAAGGAGCCGATCGAAAGGATCGAGAGCGCCAACGACGCGGCTCGTGTTCAGCCCCGCAAGGCGGCGTATTTCAACGCAGTGCAGGTGTTTCCCTATAGCCCGGGCGCCCTCTACCAGATCTATGCCGCACCCGGACAGATTACCGACATAGCGCTCGAGCCGGGCGAACAATTGATCGGTTCGGGACCTGTCGCTGCCGGCGATACCGTGCGATGGGTCGTCGGCGACACCGAAAGTGGTAGCGGGGATACCCGGCGCGTCCACATCATGGTCAAGCCGACTCGGCCGGAAGTCTCGACCAATCTCGTCGTCAACACCGATCGGCGCACCTATCTGCTTGAGCTGCGCGCCCGAGAAAAGCCGTACATGCCTTCTGTGACCTGGTTCTATCCCGAAGATCGCACGCGTGGCCGGGGCGTGCCGTCGACGCCACTCATCCCCGACCCAACCCAGCGCCGCTATCGCTACGCCATCGAGGGCGACAACCCGCCCTGGCGTCCGATCAACGCCTACGACGACGGACGCAAGGTTTACATCGAGTTCGCACCAGGCATCGGGCAGGGTGAGATGCCACCCCTTTTCGTCATCGCGCAGGACGGGAAGACCGAGCTTGTCAATTATCGTGCTTTCGGAAGCCTGCTGATTGTCGATCGGCTGTTCGCAGCCGCTGAATTGAGGCTAGGAGGTGAGAACCAGCAGAAGGTGCGGATCGTCAGAGGCGATGGGAGGCCATTATGAGCGGCACAAGTGGCGGTCCTACGAACCAGAATAATGTTCCGTCGCAGGCGCAGGACGACGCTTCGAAAGCGTTCCAGTTGCACCCAGAGCGGCCACGCGTAACGCGGCTCTCGCGTAGGGTGTTGATCGCAGGCTCCGCACTACTCCTCGTCGCGATCTCGGGAGCCATGTTTTTGGCGCTGCAATCCAGCAAGAAGCACGCTCCCGCTTCGGAGGAGCTGTATTCGACCGATCATCATAATGTCGCTGACCAGCTTGCCGGCCTGCCGAAGGACTACACCGGCATCCCGAAGGTGCCGCCGCTCGGACCGCCTTTGCCCGGCGATTTGGGTCGACCGATCGTTGCCGCGCAGGCGCAGACTGGTCCATTGGCGGTTGATGCCGAGCAACAGCGCGTGAATCAAGAAAGTGAAGCGGCGCGCACGAGCAAGCTGTTCGCCCCCACGAATGTCCGGCCGTTTTCCGCAACAACAGCGTCGAATGATGCTCCTGCGAGTGGGACGACATCGTCCGACGAAGCGTTCGCACAGAATGGCCAGGACCGAAAGCTTACCTTCGTGAATGCGGCGATCGATCGACGCACCACGAGCCCTGATCGTCTGGTCAAACCCGCATCGCCTTTTGTCGTCCAAGCAGGGACAGTCATTCCTGGTGCGCTGCTGACGGGGATTCGCTCCGATCTCCCTGGTCAAATCACGGCGCAGGTGACCGAAGCGGTATATGATAGTCCTACCGGGCGAACTCGGCTCATTCCGCAGGGGGCACGGCTAATAGGTACTTACGATAGCCAGATCGCATTTGGGCAGTCGCGCCTCCTTCTGGTCTGGACTAGGTTGATCATGCCGAACGGCCGGTCGATTGTGCTGGAACGGCAGCCGGGAGCCGACGCTGCGGGGTATTCTGGCCTTGAGGATCAAGTCGACAATCACTGGAAGGAATTGTTGGGCGCGGCTGCGCTCTCAACCCTGCTAGCGGTTGGGACCGAAGTGAATTCGGGAAGCGACGTCAACAACTATACTAACAGCGCACTCATCCAGGCATTGCGGCGCGGGGCAGGAGACTCCGTCAACCAGGCCGGTCAACAGCTTGTTCGGCGCAATCTTAACATCCAACCGACGCTGACGATCCGGCCGGGATTTCCGGTGAGGGTTATCGTCAACCGGGACCTCGTGCTTGAACCGTATAGGGGATAGTAGCATGGCGAAACTCAAAATCGGCGCTCTCGTTGAAAACAGGTCTGTCAAGGTTACGCATGAGCTGCCGGCAAGTGTTCATCGGGACCTTGTCGCCTACGCTGAGGCGTTGAGCCGAGAAAGCGGACAATCGATCAGCGATCCAGCGAAGCTGATCGCTCCAATGCTGACGCGTTTCATGGCGACAGACCGGGCTTTTGCAAGGCTTCGTCGCACTAATCAGCTTGCCAAGCAACGTGAGGGATAACGCTCGCTCGATCTACGGTCTGTCAGCCTGGGTTGACGCGCGTTATCCCGCATTCGCCTTCAGTCGGGCCGCTTCGATGCCGGCGACCGCGCAGGCTTCGTCGTTGTCCGAGGTGTCGCCGGAGACGCCGACCGCACCGAGCAAGGTGCCTCCGTCGTGGATCAGCACGCCGCCGGGGACCGGGACCAGCGCGCCCTTGGCGATGGTGTTCACTGCGTCGATGAAATAGGCCTGCTCCTGGGCGCGCTGGTACAGGGCGCGCGATCCCATGCCCATTGCGAGTGCGCCATAGGCCTTGCCGTGGGCGATCTCGGCGCGCATCAGGCTGGTGCCGTCCTGCGCAGCCGCGAGCTTGAGGACGCCGCGCGCATCCAGGATCGTGATGACAAGCGGCTTCAGCTTCAGCTCCGCGGCCTTCGCGACGGCGGCATCGAGAATCTTGCGGGCGGTGTCGAGGGTGAGTTCAGCCATGTGGAGTGTCCTTGTGTGATGAGGTCGTTGGATTTGCGTTGGCGCCATCGAGGCTCATGGCGAGCACGCGCGCGACATGCAGGGCGTCGCGCGCACTGCCGTCGTGGATCTGGTGCCGGCATGAGGTGCCGTCGGCGACCACCAGCGTTGCTTGGTCCGCGCGCCGCACGGCCGGCAGCAGCGACAGCTCGGCCATCTCGATCGAGGCATCGTATGTGTCCGCGCCATAGCCAAAGGCGCCGGCCATGCCACAGCAGCTCGACTCGATGGTCTCAACCTTTAGGCCGGGAACGAGGCGCAGCACCTGCTCGACCGGCTTGAAGGCGCCAAAGGATTTTTGGTGGCAATGGCCATGCAAGAGCGCCTTCTCGGCGATCGTGCCGAGCGGCAGTTGCAGACGACCGGCTTCCGCCTCGCGCACCAGAAACTCCTCGAAGGTGAGGGCGTGGGTGCTGACAGCCTTGGCGTCGTCGTCCTTGCGCAGCGACAACAGCTCGTCGCGCAGCGTCAGGAGGCAGCTCGGCTCGAGCCCGATGATCGGCACGCCCCGCGCGGCAAACGGGGTAAAACTCGCAACGAGACGGTCGAGCTCGGCCTTCGCTTCCTCGACGAGGCCCGCGGACAGGAACGTGCGGCCGCAGCACAGCGGCCGGGTGCCGCTGACGAGCTTTGTCAGATGCACGCGATAGCCGCCTGCGACAAGCACCCGCAGCGCCGCGTCGAGGTTTTCCCGCTCATAGATCCGATTGAACGTGTCGGCGAACAGCACGACCTCGCGGCCATCCACAGGTCCAACCGCTTCCGCAGGCGGTGCAAACACATCGCTGCGGAAGGCAGGCAGCGCGCGGCGCGCGCTGATGCCGGCAAAGCGTTCGAACAGCTTTCGCAGAAGCGCGCTGCGGTTGCGCAGGTTCGTGAGCAGGGCGAAACGCGAGGCGAGGTTGGCATAACGGGGCAGATAGCCAACCAGTCGGTCGCGCAGCGTCAGACCGCGAGAGGCAACGCGCGCGGCGAGCACCTCGATCTTCATCTTCGCCATGTCGACGCCGGTCGGGCATTCATGGCGGCAGGCCTTGCAGGAGACACAGAGTTTCAACGTCTCCATCATCTCGTCGGAGGACAGCGCATCGGGGCCGAGCTGTCTGGAGATCGCGAGCCGCAGCGTGTTGGCGCGGCCACGGGTGACGTCCTTCTCGTTGCGCGTTGCGCGGTAGGACGGGCACATCACGCCGCCCTCGAGCTTCCGGCAGGCGCCGTTGTTGTTGCACATCTCGACCGCGCCCTGGAAGCCGCCGGCGGCGCCGGGATAAGCGGACCAGTCGAGCTTCGTCTTCAAATCAGTGACGCGATAGTCCGGCCGGTAGCGGAACAACGAGCGGTCGTCCATCTTCGGCGCGTCGACGATCTTGCCGGGATTGAGGACGCCATCGGGATCGAACCGCTGTTTCACCTCCTTGAAATCCGCAACGAGACGCTCTCCGAACATCGTTTCGTGAAACTCCGAGCGCACGATGCCGTCGCCGTGCTCGCCGGAATGCGAGCCCTTGTACTCGCGCACCATCGCGAAGGCCTCTTCGGCGATGGCGCGCATCGCCTTCACGTCCTTCTCCAGCTTCAGGTTCAGCACCGGGCGCACATGAAGGCAGCCTTCGGAGGCGTGCGCGTACATCGTGCCGCTGGTGCCGTGCCTGGCGAACACCTCGTTCAGCCGCGCGGTATAGTTGGCGAGGTGCGGCAGCGGCACGGCGCAGTCCTCGACAAAGGAGACCGGCTTGCCCTCCTGCTTCATCGACATCATGACGTTGAGGCCGGCAGCGCGGAAATCGGCGATGCCGCTTTGCAAGGCGGGCTCGGTGATATCAACCACGCCGCCCCATTTGCGCTTGTCGTTATTCCAGCCGAAGCCGAGATCGCCCATCAGCTCGGCGAGCTGCTTCAGGCGTGCGAGATTGTCCGCCTGATCCTCTTCGGCGAATTCCACCACCAGCACCGCATCCGGATCGCCCTTGATGGCGGCGCCGATGATGGGGCGAAACATCGCAATGTCGCGGCCCAGCGCGATCATGGTGCGGTCGACGAGCTCGACCGCGATCGGCTTGAGCTTGACGAGGTGCTGGGCCGCATCCATCGCCTCGTAGAAGCTGCCGAAATGGCAGACGCCGAGCGCCTTGTTGTGGATGACGGGCCACAGCTTCAGCTCGACCTTCGTGGTGAAGGCGAGGGTGCCTTCGGAACCGACCAAAAGATGCGCCATGTTGTTGGGCGCATTACGCGGAGTGAGCGCATCGAGATTGTAGCCACCGACGCGGCGCTGCACCTTCGGAAACCTGTCCGCGATCTCGTCGGCCTCGCGCGCGCCGAGCGTGAGCATGTCGCGGAATAGCGCCAGCGCACTGTCGCCGGCATTCACATTGCTGAGATCGCGCGGGACCTCGCCGAAGCCAGCCATCGTGCCGTCGGCAAGGGTTGCTTCCATCGACAGCGTGTTGTCGCGCATGGTGCCGTAGCGCAGCGAGCGCCCGCCGCAGGAATTGTTGCCGGCCATGCCGCCAATGGTGGCGCGTGACGCCGTGGAGACGTCGACCGGGAACCACAGGCCGTGCTTTTTGAGCTGGCGGTTGAGATCGTCGAGCACGATGCCGGGCTCGACCACGCAAGTCCGGTTCTCGACATTCAGCGAGAGGATCCGGTTCAGGTGTTTTGAGACATCGATGACAAGGCCGTCATTGACGGTCTGGCCGCATTGCGATGTGCCGCCGCCGCGCGGGGTGACCTTCAGGCCCTCGTCGCGGGCAACGGCCAGCGCCCGCAGCGCCTCGTCCATGCTGCGCGGCACAACCACGCCGAGGGGCATGATCTGATAGAAAGAGGCATCCGTCGCGTAGCGGCCGCGGCTGAAGGTATCGAATAGGACCTCACCCGTGGTTTCACGGGCCAGGCGCGCAGCCAGGCCGCCGTTTTGCGCCGATTTTCTCGATTTTTCGGCCACGTCAGCCGCCATGATCCGCTCTCGCTCTTTCGCCGGTGACGTCTTGCCTAGGCTCTGCCGGCTTGGCAAGGCGAGCCCTGCTTCTTGCGCATTGACGGGCCTCCTCAGGCGGGGGACAAGCCCGGCGAATAGTGATATTCGAGCGGCTCGCCGAGACCCCTCGGAAGACTCTCAAGACCGGGAAGGACGCCTATGACCGTGCATACTGGAAGGCATTTTCTCCAGATTCCAGGACCGACCAACGTGCCCGACCGGGTGCTGCGGGCCATGGACATGCCGACGCTGGACCACCGCGGTCCGGAGTTCGCCGAGATCGGTTTTGCCGTCCTGGCCGCGATGCAGCGGGTTTTCCGCACCAAGCAGCCCGTGATCATCTATCCCTCCTCCGGAACCGGGGCCTGGGAAGCGGCGATGGTCAATGTGCTCTCGCCCGGCGACAAGGTCTTGATGTGCGAGACCGGCCAGTTCGCCGTGTTGTGGCGTGGCATCGCCGACAAGTTCAAGCTCGACGTCGATTTCATCCCGAGCGACTGGCGCCATGGCGCCGATCTGGCCGAGATCGAACAGCGCCTGTCCGCCGACAAGCAGCACAAGATCAAGGCGGTCTGCGTCGTGCACAACGAGACCTCGACCGGCTGCGTGACGCCGCCCGCGGAGGTGCGCAAGATCCTCGACCGCGTGAAGCATCCGGCGCTGCTGATGGTCGATACCATCTCGGGCCTCGGCTCGATGGAATATGAGCACGATGCCTGGGGCATCGACGTCTCGGTTGCCGGCTCCCAGAAGGGCCTGATGCTGCCACCGGGCCTTGGCTTCAACGCGGTCTCCGAAAAGGCGCTGGCCGTAGCGAAAAGCAATCCCGGCATGCGTTCCTATTGGGACTGGCAGGAGGTGATCGCCTTCAACAAGGCCGGCACCTTCCCCTATACGCCCGCGACCAACCTGCTCTTCGGCCTGCGCGAGGCCGTCAAGATGCTGGAGGAGGAGGGGCTCGAGAACGTCTGGACCCGCCACAAGCGCCATAGCGCCGCGACGCGCGCAGCGATCAAGGTCTGGGGCCTGGAGACGCAGTGCGCCGATCCCAACGCGCATTCGCCGGCGCTCACGGGCGTGCGCATGCCCGAGGGCCATGACGCCGACAATTTCCGCAAAGTGGTGCTCGAGAACTTTGACATGTCGCTCGGCACCGGCCTGAACAAGGTGAAGGGCAGGGTGTTCCGCATCGGCCATATCGGCCATTTCAACGATCTGATGCTGATGGGCACGCTGTCCGGCGTTGAGATGGGCCTGGATCTTGCGCAGGTCCCGCATCGGAGCGGCGGCGTGCTGGCGGCCATGGACGTCCTCAAGGGGCGCGACGTGGTGCCGATGACCAAGGCTCAAGTCGCCTGAACTAACCTGAGTGAACTGAAGAAAGAGAGCGCGCGATGAACGCACCCGTGACAGCCAGTGAAGACCTGCTCTACTCCGTCACGGACGGCATCGCGCGCATCACCTTCAACCGACCGCAGGCGCGCAACGCGCTGACCTTCGCCATGTACGAGCGCATGGCGGAGATCTGCCAGGCCATCAACGCCGATCGTTCGATCAAGGCGCTGATCCTGACCGGCGCCGGCGACAAGGCGTTCGCCTCGGGTACTGACATCTCGCAGTTCCGTGCCTTCAAGACCGCGCAGGATGCGCTGGACTACGAGGCGCGGATCGATCGCGTGCTCGGCACGCTGGAGCAGTGCCGCGTCCCCGTCATCGCGGCGATCGCGGGGGCCTGCACCGGTGGCGGTGCCGGCATTGCCGCGTGCTGCGATATCCGCATCGGCACCGAATCCACCCGCATCGGCTTTCCGATCGCGCGCACACTCGGCAACTGCCTGTCGATGTCGAACATCAGCCGCGTCGTCTCGCTGGTGGGACCTGCCCGCACCAAGGACCTGATCTTCAAGGCGCGTCTCGTCGAGGCGCCCGAGGCCCTGGCGCTCGGCCTGCTCAACGAGGTCGTGCCCGACGTCGAGACGCTTCAGCGCCGCGCCGACGAGACCGCCAAGCTCGTCGCGAGCCACGCGCCGCTCACGCTGGAAGCCACCAAGGAGGCGGTGCGCCGTATCCGCCGCACGCTCTCGCGTGAAGAAGGCGAGGATCTGATCCTCAAGGCCTATATGAGCGAAGATTTTCGCGAAGGCATGGATGCCTTCCTCAACAAGCGCACGCCGAACTGGAAGGGCAAGTAGGGCGCTCCCGCGCGCCTTCATCAGCCGAAAGTCATATGCGGCCGAATGCCCGCCTGCTTGAACTCGTCAGCATTCCTCCGCACAATACGCCGATAATTCCCGGCATTACAAAGCCAATAAGAACCAGGGGACGAGACTCGTGCGAATTCCAGTGAAGGCCGTCGGAGCTGCGGCGGCCCTGTTGTTGAGTGCGCCGGCCTTCGCCGGCTGGGAGCCGACCAAGCCGGTCGAGATCGTGGTCGCAGCCGGTGCGGGCGGTGCCTCCGACCAGATGGCGCGCATGATGCAAGCCGCGATCCAGAAGAACAATCTGATGAAGCAGCCGATGGTGGTGTCGCTCAAGGGCGGTGCCTCCGGCGCCGAAGCCCTGATGTACATGAAGTCCAGCGAGGGCGATCCGAACAAGGTCCTGATCGCCTACTCGCTGATCTACATGCTGCCGCTGTCGGCGAAGATTCCGTTCAACTGGCGCGAGCTGACGCCAGTCTCGGTGATCGCGCTCGATCAGTTTGTGCTGTGGGACAACGCGGCGGGGCCGAAATCGGTGAAGGAGTTCATCGAGGCCGCGAAGGCCGCAAGCTCCCCGTTCAAGATGGGCGGCACCGGCTCCAAGCGCGAGGATCACGTGCTGACCGTCTTCCTCGAGCAGAAGACCGGCGCGAAATTCTCCTATCTGCCCTACAAATCGGGTGGCGAGGCCGCGACCCAGCTCGTCGGCAACCACACCGAATCCAACGTCAACAACCCAAGCGAGAATCTCGAAGTTTGGCGCGCAGGTCAGGTGCGGGCGCTCTGCGTATTCGACAAGGAGCGCATCTCCTACACCACCAAGGTGACGGAGACGCAGTCCTGGCACGACATCCCGACCTGCAAGGAGGAGGGGCTGGACATTCAGTACCTGATGCTGCGCGCGATGTTCTTGCCCGGCAAGGTCACGGCAGAGCAGCAGGCCTTCTACGTCGACCTGTTCCAGAAGGTGACGCAGACCCCGGAATATAGGGATTACATGGAGAAGCAGGCGCTCAAGCCGATCTTCCTCACCGGCAAGGACATGGTGCAGTTTCTCGAGGAGGACGACGCGCTGAACAAGTCGCTGATGACGGAAGCGGGTTTCGTTGCGAAGTGACCACCTTCGATGTCATGCCTCGCCACCGGGTCTCGCCTTCGGCGAGCCCGATGACAGGCTCCGGCGGGGCATCCAGTGTTGCACAGAGCTCAACGAATACGGCTTCTGTACGGAGTACTGGATCATCCGCTTTCGCGGATGATGACAGCGCAATTTGATCTGGCGGAGCCATGCCTCAAACCGATCTTGAAATCGTTGTCGACGATCCGACCGCGCCTGAAGATGACTCGCCGAGCGTCGTCAGTTCGCGAACGATCGAGATCGTCGTCTCGCTGCTTCTGCTCGCACTCGCGATCACGCTCGGCTACGACAACTGGCGCACCGGCATCTCCTGGGATGCGACCGGACCCGAGCCCGGTTACTTCCCGTTCTATCTGTGCGTCATCCTCGCCGGCGGAAGTCTCTATGGCCTCGTCGCGGCGCTGCTCGCGCGGCGCGCGGGGAGCGAGCCTTTCGTCACCCGCGCGCAGGCGGGCCGCGTAATCGCGGTGTTCGTGCCGACGCTTCTGTTCTGCCTTGTGACGCAGTTCCTTGGGCTCTATGTCGCGAGCTTTCTCCTGATCTCGGGCTTCATGCGGCTGATCGGCAAGATTGCGCTGTGGAAGTCGCTGCTCACCGCTCTTGTGTTCACGGCAATCATGTTCGTCACCTTCGACATCGCCTTCGACGTCATCATGCCGAAGGGACCGCTCGAAGCGGCCTTCGGTTTTTAGGGCGCCAACAATGGAAGCGTTCGGTCTCCTCGTCCACGGCTTTGCCGTCCTGCTGAGCTGGAAGACGCTGGTCCTGATGATGGTCGGGCTCGTGCTCGGCATCTTCGTCGGCGTGCTGCCAGGGCTCGGCGGCCCCAACGGCGTCGCCATCCTGTTGCCGCTGACCTTCACGATGGATCCGACCTCGGCCATTGTGATGTTGTCCTGCATCTATTGGGGCGCGCTTTTCGGCGGTGCCATCACCTCGATCCTGTTCAACATTCCCGGCGAAGCGTGGTCGGTGGCGACCACCTTCGACGGCTACCCGATGGCGCAGCAGGGCAGGGCGGCGGAGGCGCTCACGGCGGCGTTCACCTCCTCCTTCATCGGCTCGCTGGTCGCGGTGCTGCTGATCACCTTCCTTGCACCGCTGATCTCGTCCTTCGCGCTCAAATTCGGCCCACCCGAGTTCTTCGCGGTGTACCTCCTGACATTCTGCTCGTTCGTCGGTCTCGGCCGCGAGGCCAAGCACAAGACCGTCATCTCGATGTCGCTCGGCCTTTTGCTCGCCGGCATCGGCATGGACACCGTGTCGGGCCAGTTGCGCATGACGTTCGGCTCCGCCGAACTGCTCCGCGGCATCAACTTCCTCGTCGCCGTCATCGGCCTGTTCGGCATTAGCGAGATCCTTCTGACGATGGAGGAGCGGCTGGCGCTGCGGGGACACGCCGCAAGCATCTCGCTGCGTGTCGTGTTGAGCGTATGGAAGGACCTGCCGAAATACTGGGTGACGCTGCTACGCTCCTCCTTCATCGGCTGCTGGCTCGGCATCACGCCCGGCGGCGCGATTGCAGCTTCCTTCATGGGCTACAATCTCGCCAAGCGCTTCGCTAAAGACCCTCAAAGCTTTGGCAAGGGCCGCATCGAGGGCGTGTTCGCGCCGGAAACGGCCGCGCACGCCTCCGGCACCTCGGCGCTGCTGCCGATGCTCGCGCTCGGAATTCCCGGTTCGGGAACGGCGGCCATCCTGCTCGGCGGGTTGATGGTGTGGGGCCTCAATCCGGGCCCGCTTCTGTTCGTCGAGCACAAGGATTTCGTCTGGGGGCTGATCGCCTCGATGTATCTCGGTAATGTCGTCGGCCTCGTGCTGGTGCTGACCACTGTGCCGATCTTTGCATCGATCTTGCGTGTGCCCTTCGCCGCGGTCGCGCCGATGATCGTGGTGTCCTGCGCAATCGGCGCCTACGCCATCCAGAACGCGATGTTCGACATCTGGCTGATGCTGGGCTTCGGCGTCGTCGGCTACGTCTTCAAGAAGATCAGCATTCCCTTGGCGCCCTTCACGCTGGCGCTCGTGCTCGGCAACCGCGCCGAGGACGCCTTCCGCCTGTCGATGATCGGCTCAAGTGGCGACCTCAGGGTGTTCTGGTCGAATGGGCTGGTTGGCTCGATTACGACGCTGGCGATCTTACTGCTGTTCTGGCCGCTGATCGATTCCCTGTTCAGCCGCATCCGGCGGGCGCCGCGGCCGAGCCCTGCCTCGGGCTAAAGCATGATCCGGACCCGTAGGGCCGCGTTAGCGCAAAGTGCGACGCGGTTTTCCCCCGCGGCAAACGCGGAACGCGTTTGCGCGGAGATCATGCTCAGACAACAACCCAAAGCGCGATGATGATTCATCCTAATCTCATCGCGCTTTAGTCTTACTGAGTCAGAAATCCACGGACCAAGCTGGGTGAGAATCGCATATTGAAGGA